>CAYMJY010000026.1:0-1947 GCA_964391355.1 uncultured Dehalococcoidia bacterium
AAGATTGCAGGGACACAAAAAACCAAAATAAACCAGTTAGTCTGCGTTAAGATATAAAGTCCCAGTGTTACAGACACTGCGTATGCAATTAAGGTTCCTACCAAAATTGAACTAGCTGATAGAAGGCCTTTTTCAATAACCTTGTGAGGTGCCAAAAACTTTTGTTTGCTCCCACCTCTAACATGGTCAGAGTATTCGTCTGTTAGATTCGTTGCAATCTGTATGAACATAGCCCCCAAAAGAGTGGCTGAAAACAAAGACCAATTTAGACCAACCGTTGCCAATGAAAGGGACGTGCCTACAAAAATTGGAATAACGGATGCTGTCATCGAAAAGGGCCTTACCGCCCAGACCCAATGAGAAATAATTGTTAAATTATAACGACTTTTCAATACTCACCATGGCTGATGTCTAAATTTTGAGAAGTTTGGAGGTCGTTTTTCCAGAAAAGCTGTTCTACCTTCCCATGCTTCTTCAGTTTGATAAAAAAGACTTGTTGCACCGTGCGCAATGGCTTGCATTCCGTACACCCAGTCCGTATCAGCATTAAAAGAAGCCTTAAGAAAACGTAGTGCTGTGGGGCTTTTTTCCAGCATTTCTTGAGCCCATTTCCTACTCTCAAAAATAAGGTCTTCCAGAGGAACAATTGTATTTATTAAGCCCATATCTAAGGCTTCCTTAGCGCTGTATTGCCGGCAAAGATACCAGATTTCCCTAGCTTTTTTTTCTCCAACGATTCTTGAAAGAAAAACACTGCCGAACCCTGCATCAAAAGAACCGACTTTGGGGCCAGTTTGACCAAAAATAGCGTTTTCACTAGCTATTGTCAGGTCACATAGTAAGTGGAGCACATGGCCACCACCTATGGCATACCCATTGACGGCAGCGATAACGGGTTTTGGGATAGCCCTAATTGTCCTATGCAATTCCAATACCTGAAGTCGGGGAGTACCAGATTCATCTTCATAGCCTCCATTACCTCGCTGTTTCTGATCCCCCCCTGAGCAAAACGCTTTATCACCTTGCCCTGTCATAATGACTACACCGATGGATTCATCTGACCAAGAGTCTTTAAATGCATCAATCATTTCATCAATAGTCCGAGGCCGAAACGCATTCCTTACTTCGGGTCGGTTAATTGTGACCGTGGCAATGCCATCACTTTTTTCAAAAAATATATCTTTGTATTCCATAGTTATTTAATTCACCTTAATTTATGAGCTATTTAAAAAATCGTTTACCCATTCGTTGATAGGATTGGTTTTTAATTCCTCAACAGTTCCTATTTGTACTACAGACCCTTCGTTCATCATTACTACTCTATCTGCCATTGCAAACGCATCATTGATGTTGTGAGTTACATATAGGGTTGTGGCAGAGACTTCTTTGTGGATCCTCTTGATTTCTTGTCTCATATTTACTCGTGTAATAGGATCCAAGTTCGACATTGGTTCATCCATTAAATAGATCCCCGGATCTGTTGTCAGGGCTCTGGCAATAGCAACCCGCTGTTGCTGGCCTCCAGACAATTGCTGGGGCAACCTATTATGTAGAGAAGCGTCGAGGCCTACTCTTTCTGAAACCTTGCTAACGCGAGAACGAATTTGATTAACAGTCCAATTTCGTACTTTTAGTCCGAGAGTGAGATTTGAGAACTTACGATCTTCCATTACTTTCATGTGGGGCCAGAGAGCTAAGCTTTGGAAAATTATCTGAACTGGCCTTTTCCCTACTTTGACATTATTTGAATAAACTCCTCCAATGAAAAGATCCCCGCTATTTATTTCTTCGAGACCAGCAATACACCGAAGCATTGTAGTTTTACCTGATCCGGAAGGACCCACAACTACTATGAACTCTCCAGGAGTTACATGTAAATTCAAATTTCTCAAGGCAAGTATGCCGTTATAGGATTTGGTTACATTTACAAGGCTAATGCCGTTCAAG
>CAYMJY010000026.1:2047-17072 GCA_964391355.1 uncultured Dehalococcoidia bacterium
ATAAGATGAATCCTTTAAACATAACTGTACTTACACTAATTATATTAATTGAGCTTGCTATCGTTATATCTGCTCTAAAGATTCGCAACAATTCGGTTCGAGGTAATATTTTCGGCACACGAGTTGCAGAAATAATCTGGACATTGCTGCCCGTCCTTTTAATAGCAGTTCTAGTGGTTTTCTCATATGATTCTCTAGAGTCTAAATAATGAACCCACCAGGCCTTACCAATAAAAATTCTGTTCGCATAGTTGGGCGCTTTGCATTCTTCACTGCTGTCTTAACAGCAGTGCTCATAGTTTACGGATCTTGGGTCAGGGCTTCGGGTTCAGGGTTAGGGTGCCCAGACTGGCCTTTGTGCAAGGGAGTGGTGATTCCCGGGCTTGAAGGGGATACCTTAATTGAATTTGGACATCGTGTGCTAGCTGGCTTCGTAATGTTAATGCTTTATCTAACAACGTTCCTTGCTTGGCGAAGACGTTCAGTTGATAAAACCTTATTTAATCTATTAGCAGTTGCTTGCTTATTCATTCTCGTACAAGCAGGCTTGGGTGGTGTAACAGTTCTTACTGAACTTGATGGTTCAGTAAGACTGGCTCACCTTTCTCTTGCACTAACAATTCTGGGATTGCTGACAGGGTCAATTATTAGGGCCTATGGTACCCTCGGTAGCCCAAGCCCAAGTTTTTCTTATTCATCTCTAATGCTTTTTGTGAGCGTTGTCTTGATTTTAGCAGGGGGTAGCATCGTAGCATCAGCAGTTAGTGCAGGTTGTCCTGGCATCCCTTTTTGTGATGAAAGAAGTACCTCTTCTATAGCTTTGCAGCATAACCTTCATCGAATTGCTGGAGGCGCTTTGTTGGTTTTGTTGTTTATTTCAGGCTTTCTTATGTCCCGAGCAAAGAAAAGTGCCACCCCCCCGACAAAACTAGCTATTATGCTTAACCACGGGGCTGCATTTTTGGTATTGGTCCAGGGCTATGTGGGGATCACGTTTGTAAATGGAGGTGCTTTGAGTGAATTTCTCAGAGTTATGCACTTCGGTATAGCAATGTTGGCTATGTGGTCTCTCATGGCATTATGGATATTGACCATTAGGGCACGATAGACATGTTACATATAATTCGTAATTTAATCGCATTATCTAAACTTCGAGTGGTTTCACTTCTTGTTTTAACCGCAGTATGCGCAATGTGGAAGGCTGAAGGAGGAACACCGGACCTAGTAATCCTGTCCGTAATAGTTGTAGGTGGCACACTAGCAGCCGCTGGATCAAATGCAATAAACCAAGCAATCGATAGGGACATTGATTCAGTCATGCTGAGAACTCGCTCAAGAGTGGTTCCAAGTCAAAAAGTATCACCAAAGATGGCTATCTTTACTGGCAGTGTAATGATTATTCTTGCAGTTGCTTTGATTGCTTTATTGGCAAATTTGCTTTCAGCCTTACTTACTTTTGCGGCTGCAATAATCTATGTTTTTGTTTATTCAATCGCCCTGAAACGATCTTCTTGGAACAACATTGTAATAGGTGGAGCTTCAGGTGCATTTCCTCCATTAATTGCTACTGCAGCAGTGTTAGGTGAAATAGAGGTCGTAGGGCTGTACCTTTTTGTTTTTGTATTTTTCTGGACTCCACCCCATTTCTGGACGCTTTCTATTCTACTAAAAGATGAATACAGTTCAGCTGGCATTCCAATGCTAGCAAGTATCACAAGCCTCAGTGAAACTACTCAACAAATATGTTTGTATATCCTGCTTTTGTGGGTTCTTTGCTGGTTGCCCTTTGCAATTGGATTTGGGGGACTGACGTTCGCAATAATAATGTCCTTAGTCAGTTTTTACTGGCTCTTTCATTCAATTAAATTAAAACATCCCGCGCCAAGAGAAGTAGTATTTTCAGCTTACAGATTATCGCTTTTATATTTGGCGATTGGGTTCGTTACTTTTTCCGTAGAACCTTATTTACCCTGGTATTAGTAGGTCCTTACTATAAAGATTCATTGCACAGGCCATAGATACGGCGAAGAAGCATCTTCAGACCATAAATATAAACCGTAATGTTCAGGGAACTTTCTCATCAAATTTGAACGATGAGAAGAATGGAAGTAGTAGTTCCCCAGCCAATGAGGGAAAGTCACTTTGCTGTTGTGAATTGGTATGAAGCTCATATTATTTTGAAAACCCCGACTTTTCCACTCTGCGATCATCGCATTGTGGTAAAGAGCTAATGCGTCAGAATATCCGAACCACATTTTGACAGCGGGGTGATTAACCCAACCCCCAATTGTACGTTTTCCAGAGACAATATTATGAATTTGAAGAGCCTCAACTCGCTGTTTACCTAACCTTTTGGAGTCAAGGCATTTTGCTGTTCGAGCAAAGCTAGGGTACGGTAGAAAAGTTTGCACATTCCAATTGTACGTCTTAAGCAGAAGTAAGTACCCAAGTGGGTAAGATGTTTTGCACCATACCCACTGGTCTAGTCTATATCAAGCGCCTCTTCATCGGATGATTCTTCGTCTGCAGCGTCAACTTCTTGAGATTCATCGGATGATTCTTCGTCTGCAGCGTCAACTTCTTGAGATTCATCGGGTGATTCTTCGGAAACACCTGGTAGCTCACTAAGCAACGCTTGAACATCGGCATCGGACAGTTCGATTTCGTTGGCAGAGTCCTCTTCCTTGGTTGGCTCAGGAATGCCAAGAAGCGCACGGCCTTCTTCCGAAGTATCTAGACGAGCTGGGATTAGCCGCCCAATAATAACGTTTTCTTTTAACCCACGTAGGTAATCGACTTCACCCAAAATTGCAGCTTCAGTCAAAACACGTGCTGTTTCCTGGAAAGATGCTTTTGCCAAAAAGCTATCGGTATTGAGAGAAGCCCGGGTTACACCTAGTATTTCAGGCCTACTTGTAGCAGGCTCTCCTCCCTCAGCTAGGACACGTTCGTTAATGTCCTGGAACTGGAATCTATCAATTAATTGATTTGGCAAAAGATCGGTGTCTCCTATTGACTCGACTCTTACCCATCTTAAAATCTGCCTGACAATGACCTCAATGTGCTTGTCATTAATTGTTACGCCTTGGTTTCTGTAAACTGTTTGTACTTGCTCTAATAAATACCGCTGAGTAGCCTCCGTCCCTTCAATTCTAAGAAGATCATGTGGATCCTTGACCCCACTGGTTAATTTTTGACCGGCATGAATAGGATCACCTGTTTTAATAAGTCGTTGGTCAGTAGCATCGACTGGATGGTCTCTGACTTCTACGTCCATAGTTTGAATTGAAATCGCACCCTCAGACAATTCAATAGTGCCGGACACCCGTGCAAGTAAGTCAGGTAAGTCCAGAGCTGATTCGGGATCGGGCTTACTCGATTTGGATTTTGAAACGATCACCTTTGCAATTGTTGCGCCTGCGGTAATTTTATCTCCGTTTTTAACTGAAGCTTTGTAACCTTCGGGGACTGGGTAAGAATCCACGAATGAAAAACTGTTAACTACACGCACAACAGGAGTAGTGGAATTTGGGGCTTTGTAAACAGGATCATTAAGATCTATAGACGATTTCCGGCGCCTGCTAGTGCGTTGAGTCTGATCCTCCAGACGCTCAGGGTCAACTATTGAACCGTTCTCGAAAACCAAAACTTTACCATCAATCTCTGCGAGCCTCGCCTTACCTTTGGGAGCACGAGCTTCAAACAACTCTTCAACACGCGGAAGCCCAGATGTAATGTCTTTACCTGCAACTCCACCAGTGTGGAAAGTACGCATAGTAAGCTGAGTTCCAGGTTCACCAATTGATTGTGCCGCTATGATTCCAACAGCCTCTCCCATCCTTGCCGGCCTGCCAGTTGCAGGGCTCCTGCCATAGCAGGTGCGGCATAAACCTCGAGAGCACTGACATGTTTGAGCACTTCGAACTTGTATTTCAGTGACCCCTGCAGTATCTAAAACTTCAGCTAAATCCTCCTCAATAGTAACTCCCACTTCAACCAAAACATCTCCTGATTCAGGATGAATGACAGGCGCAACTGTAGTTCTTCCGGCGATTCTTTCAGCAAATCGACCAATCATCACGTCATCTTCAGAAGCTTCACTGTGAACCCATGACCCTCTATCGGTTCCGCAGTCTTCTTCACTGATTATCACTTCCTGTGAAACGTCTATTAACCTTCTAGTCAGATAGCCAGAATCAGCAGTTCTTAATGCAGTATCAGCCAATCCCTTGCGAGCACCATGTGTAGAAATAAAGTACTCCAAAACTGATAGACCTTCTCGAAATGAAGACTTAATGGGTAGCTCAATAATATCCCCACGAGGATTGCTCATTAGGCCTCTCATTGCAGCCATTTGCTTTATTTGAGCTTGATTACCACGAGCACCGGAATGGGCCATTGTATAAATGCCACCAAATTCAGGTAGATGTTCCTGTAGAACCTCATCCATTTTTGAACTTACTGCTTGCCACACTGAAATAGTTCTATTGTATTTTTCCTTTTCAGTAATTAATCCTTGCTCGTATTGTTCTTCTAGCGCTTCGATTTGAGTATCTGCTGCAGATACTATTGCATTTTTTTCTGGTGGAACTTTGATGTCAGTGATTCCTATTGTTGTTCCTGACATAGTGGCATAGTGAAAACCTAAAGTCTTAATTTCATCAAGAACACTCGCGGTTTGATCGTTGCCCAGCAGCCTGTAGACCTTCGTAACTACATCTCTTAGGATTTTTTTATCTACAAGTGCCCCATAGTCCCTGATTGCTTCTGGTAATACAGAATTAAAAATCACTCTACCCGGAGTAGTTTGGATCCACTCTCCTGTGCCAGGATGATGAACGCTGACAAGTGCTTGAAGGTTGAGGTGATTGGCATCATACGCCATCATAATATCAGCTAGGTCTCGATATTTTGATCCTGTACCCATGGATCCTTCTTTAATTGAAGTTAAGTAGTAAGTCCCCAAAACGATTTCATAGGTCGGTGCTACTAAGGGCTCTCCAGAGCTAGGAGAAAGCATATTATAAGTACTCAACATAGCCCCTTTGGCTTCCTGAACAGCTTCTCTAGATAAAGGAACGTGTACTGCCATTTGGTCTCCGTCAAAGTCAGCGTTAAAAGCAGCACAGACTAAAGGATGGATTTGGATTGCGCTTCCTTCTACTAGTACTGGCAAGAATGCTTGTATACCTAACCTGTGAAGTGTAGGAGCACGGTTTAACAGAACAGGTCGTCCTTTTATAACTTCTTCAAGTATGTCCCATACTTCAGGCCTTGTTCGTTCCACCATTCTTTTTGCACTTTTAATGTTATGAGCTAGACCCTGGACTACTAGTCGGTTCATTACAAAAGGTTTGAATAATTCCAAAGCCATTTTTTTTGGCAAACCACATTGATGAAGTTTAAGACTTGGCCCGACAACTATCACCGAACGACCACCATAATCCACTCTTTTGCCGAGCAAGTTCTGCCTAAATCTACCCTGCTTACCTCGTAATAAATCAGATAAGCTTTTGAGTTTATGGTTATGGCTACCAACTACTGCTCTGCCTCTTCTCCCATTATCGATTAGGTCATCAACTGCTTCTTGAAGCATCCGCTTTTCATTTCTAACGATTATTTCTGGGGCTCCTAAATCAATTAGGCGTCTTAGGCGGTTGTTCCTGTTAATTACCCTTCTGTAAAGATCGTTCAGATCGCTGGTAGCAAAACGACCACCATCTAATTGGACCATGGGTCTTAAATCTGGCGGCAAGACAGGCAAGACAGTCATGACCATCCATTCTGGTCTGTTTAGGCTTTTCCTGAAAGCATCTACCACTCGGAGCCGTTTGACTGCTTTTTTCCTTCTCTGCCCAGAAGTTGTACGGACTTCTAGTTCTAGCTCTACGGTGAGTTCATTGAGGTCTATATTCCTTAGACATTGAAGAATTGCCTCGGCCCCCATTGCAGCTTTGAACACTTCACCATAGGAATCGTTTAAAACTCTAAAACGCGACTCAGTCAAAAGCTGAAGAGGGCGCAAGCTTTCTAGATCCTCAATTCTTTCCTCCAGAGATGTCTCCATTCCCTGTTTACTTGAACCAAGCTGGGAACTCAATTCATCAATCTTTTTCCTCAATTCATCTTTTTCAGTATCACTATCACTAGCATCTAATTGTTCAGTGATACTAGAAATAGATGCAGCGGTTTGGATTTCTAAAGCTTCAACATCAGTTCGGTGTGTTTCGCGCAGCACGTCTATGGTGTGGGATCGCATAAGGCTGTCTACAGAGGTGACTATGTATTGAGCAAAATAAAGAACCCTCTCTAGATTGCGGGGCGAAAAATCTAATAATAAACCAAGCCGACTAGGTATTCCCTTAGCAAACCAGATGTGTGCCACTGGAGCTGCCAAACCTATATGTGCCATGCGTTCTCTTCGTACTTTTGCACGAGCAACTTCTACGCCGCATCGATCGCAAATTACACCTCGGTAACGTATTTTTTTATACTTACCGCAGAAACACTCCCAGTCTTTTGTAGGGCCAAATATGCGCTCGCAAAACAATCCGTCTTTTTCTGGCCTTAGAGTTCTGTAGTTAATAGTTTCTGGTTTAGAAACTTCACCATAGGACCATTGCCTTACTTGCTCTGGTGAAGCCAAAGAAATACGAATTGCATTAAAGTCAGTTGCTGTAGTCATCTACTATCCTTTATAAAAGCCCTAATTATCTACTGCGCGAGAAACATAAAACCTCTTTACTTCAAATTGGGGTCCTCGCCTTCTTCTGCGATCGTACTCGGCCGCACGAATGACTGACCTAATTCTGCACGAACATCAGGCGTAACAGTGGTTTCCTGTTCATCTGTTGGTTCAAAGTCTGCTTCCCACTGAGGACCTTGATCTGAAGTATCCTCAGAACCAGAATCCTCTTCCTCTTCCTCTTCTGCGTAAGAGTACCTAGGAGCAGCAGCCATTTCATGGTCTTCTTCATAACGAAGTTCTACAGCTAACCCGAGGCTTTGAAGTTCCTTCACTAATACATGGAAAGACTCAGGCACCCCTGGTTGAACTACATCTTCGCCTTTGACTATGGCTTCATAAGTTTTAACTCTACCAACTACATCGTCAGATTTTACAGTGAGCATTTCTTGTAAGTTGTATGCAGCACTGTAGGCCTCCAAGGCCCAAACTTCCATTTCACCAAACCTCTGACCACCAAATTGTGCTTTTCCGCCTAAAGGCTGTTGGGTGATTAACGAATATGGTCCAGTAGAACGTGCGTGAATCTTGTCTTCCACCAAGTGAATGAGTTTCAGCATATATATATACCCAACGGTAACTGGATTATCAAAAGCCTCACCAGTCCTGCCATCATATAGCGTCGATTTCCCAATAACAGGTGTCGCTACGTTAATTCGCTTGGAAACATTTAAGGAAAGTTCATAGACTTCGTCGTAACCGGAGGGCAGCGCCAGCACTTGACCAGATAGGCTTTCATATTTCTCACGTTGTTCTTCTAACCATATCGTTAAGCAAGCAATAATAGCATCGGCATGATTTGTGCCATCAAACACTTTGGCAGGGTCAAAATTCCTAGACGAGACGAACTCATGAGCAACTTTCCAATTAGGTTCAGGTCCGTGACCATTTTGCCCTAAAGCGCCTGCTGATTCGACCAGCCACGATCGTGCTAATGCACCTTGAATAGAATCATCGTTTGCTCCATCAAATACAGGAGTAATCGCCCTATAATTTAGCTTATGTGCTGCTAAGCCCAAATGAGTTTCTAGCACTTGCCCTAAATTCATACGTGAAGGCACTCCGATTGGATTCAGTATGATGTCAACAGGAGTACCGTCAGGCAGGTATGGCATGTCCTCTACTGGCATTATTCTTGAGACAACACCCTTATTACCGTGACGACCAGCCATTTTGTCGCCCTCGGATAGCGTCCGAGTTTGGGCTATCCATACGCGAACCATTTTATTGACTCCTGGAGAAAGATCATCTCCGTTTTGCCTTGTCATGACCCTTACATCAATTACTTTACCTCTTTCACCGTGCGGGACTCTTAATGAAGTGTCTTTTACATCTCTGGCCTTTTCGCCAAATATCGCTCTAAGCAGTTTTTCTTCAGCCGTTAATTCTGTTTCACCCTTAGGTGTAATTTTACCAACTAATATGTCGCCAGGGCCCACCTCAGCACCAATTCGAATAATGCCATCCTCATCTAGATCACGCAGCGCATCTTCGCCCACGTTAGGTATATCTCTAGTAATTTCCCCGGGCCCAAGTTTGGTATCCCTTGACTCCACTTCATATTTCTCTATATGAATTGAAGTAAATTTGGCGTTTTGAATTAATGTTTCCGAAACAATAATCGCATCTTCGAAGTTATAGCCTTCCATGGCCATAAAGCCCACGAGAACATTTTGCCCCAGTGCTAAATCCCCATAATCTGTTGAAGAGCTATCGGCAAGAGGTGTATCTTCTGAAACTTTATCGCCTACAGATACAATTGGTCTTTGAGTTAGGCAGGTCCCTTGATTGCTTCGGATGAATTTCCTCAACGGGTGATCATATTCTTGACCTTCGTCATCAATAACCGTGATGTTCGAACCGGTTACAGAACTAACATTACCCTCTGATAAGGATAAGACCATTTGGCCGCTATCTCGTGCAACTCGACGTTCCATACCAGTACCAACCAACGGCGCTTCAGGTTTTAATAAAGGGACAGCTTGTCTCTGCATGTTTGAACCCATTAGTGCTCTATTCGCGTCATCATGCTCAAGGAAAGGAATCAGTGCTGTAGAAACACTTACGGTTTGCATGGGGGAAACATCAATGAAATCCAGCCTTTCGGGAGGTTCCATAAGATAATTTTCAGAAACTCGACACTCGACACGTTCTCCGATGAACTGGTTTTTATGGTCTAGTACCGAGTTAGCCTGCGCGACTATATAACGATCTTCATCATCCGCTGGTAAATATTGAATGTCTTCCAAATCCGATGTTACATACGATTGAACCTTGAGATCCTGTTCAGGAAGGTCCATAATTTTTTTAGCTGAAACTGCGGATATAGCGTTGCCTGCTTTAGTGATACGTGAACCATTAGCGTCAGTGATTTCTTCCAATGAAATCCTGCCAACAATATCAGGGTCTTTAGAGGAAATGGTTTTCCGAACTTTCCTGTAGGGAGTTTCTATAAAACCATACGTGTTTATTCGAGCATAGGTTGCTAGTGATCCTAATAAACCAATGTTAGGTCCCTCGGGAGTCTCAATCGGACAAATGCGACCATAGTGAGAGTAATGCACATCACGAACATCGAATCCTGCTCTTTCCCTCGAAAGACCACCGGGGCCTAAGGCAGATAATCTACGCTTATGGGTCATTTCAGCCAGTGGGTTGGTTTGATCCATGAATTGGCTAAGTTGCGAGCCACCAAAAAATTCTCGGACAGCGGCAACAACAGGTCTAATATTGACCAGCGCAGAAGGAGTAGCTTCTTCTTGGTCAAGGATTGTCATTCGCTCTTTGACTACCCTTTCCATCCTCAAAAGTCCGACTCTCAATTGGTTCTGAATTAACTCCCCAACTGCTCGAACTCTGCGGTTGCCAAGGTGATCAATGTCATCTGCTCTTTCCTGGTCGTTATTGATCCTGATAATCGTACGGATCATATTGACTATGTCCTTGCGTGTAAGGGTCCGCTCATCGGAGGGACTCTCTTCACGTGCAAGTCGGCGATTAATTTTGTAACGACCCACCTTACCAAGGTCATATCTTCGTGGATTGAAGAATAAATTATCGATTAAAGTACGCGCACTTTCGACACTTGGAGGCTCACCTGGCCTTAGCCTTCTGTAAACTTCCAAAAGTGCGAGTTCTTGCGTTTGTCCGTGCAAATCCTTATCGATAGTAGTTTTAATATATCGGTGAGCTGTATCAGTATCGACATCATCAAACAATCCAAGAATCTCTTCGTCAGTTGTATATCCAAGTGCTCTCAAAAATGTGCTTATTGGCACTTTACGCTTCCTGTCGACTTTCACTGAGATAATATCTTTAGGGCTAGTCTCAAACTCAAGCCAAGCGCCTCTGTATGGAATAATTTTTGAAAGAGCCACAGACCGACCAGTCCCCGGATCAAGTACTCGAGTAAAATAGGCCCCAGGTGAACGGACTAACTGGCTGACTACAACTCTCTCAGCACCATTTATTACAAATGTTCCAGTTGGAGTCATTTGAGGGATATCGCCAAAGTACAATTTCTGTTCTTTGATTTCACCTGTCTCTTTAATGATCAACTTGACGGTCACGTATAAAGAGACTTCAAAAGTGATCTCTTTATCTCTACACTGTATTTCACTTTGCTTCGGTTCACGAAATTCATAATCTGAAAATTGAAGCTCAAACCGAGAACCAGTTACATCTTGGATCGGGTTAACTTCATCTAGTATTTCACGAATCCCAGTACTCTTTAGCCAATCAAAAGAATTGACTTGAATCTGCAACAAGCTAGAGGGTTCAACAACCTGACTGACCTGAGCAAACGATTTTCGCTGTTCGAAAGGACGGGAAGCGACCGAAGCGGACGTTAATGCCATTAGGACCACGCTCCTTTTAAATTAATCTGCACACGCAAAGCGCCTAGCAAAGCTGCTAGGCTTTTTTTGGGCAATGCCGGGGTATGGCGTTGTTACTATATCGAGTGGAGGGCATACCTCTCCTGACAGAAGATCATAATAAGCCTTTCATAGTCTGTCAACAAACTTTTTCAATAGTTGGCATTAGATAAGTGGAGAGCTACCTAATTTGGTGAGATTGTGAGACTATAATGATCCCAATTTTGATGGACTGAAAATATGTTTAATTTTGGTACTATCTGGTCAAACAAAGCATAAAGGAGACAAAAATGTCAGGATTAGACGGAACAAAGAGTCATGAGAACCTCAAGAACGCTTTCGCTGGAGAATCTCAAGCCAATAGACGCTACCTTTATTTTGCAAGAAGGGCCGACATAGAGGGATATGCAGAAATCGGCGGTTTATTCAGAGATATTTCAGAGGCTGAAACCGGCCATGCATTTGGCCATTTAGATTTTCTGAAAGAGGTAGGAGACCCAGCTACAGGCGTACCTATTGGTAATACTGAGGACAACCTTAAATCTGCAGTAGAAGGTGAGACTTATGAGTACACGGAAATGTACCCAGGTTTCGCAAAAACAGCGCGTGATGAAGGATTTGACGAGTTAGCCGAATGGTTCGAGACTCTGGCTAGGGCTGAACGATCCCATGCTGGACGATTTAGTAAAGGAGCTTCTGAGCTAAGCCTTTAGCAAAGCGGATGGGCGGTCGTTTGAATGCATTCTACCGCCCATTTAGATATTTATAATGGTCGAATCAACTCCAGAAAATGCAAATACCACAACTCAGAGTTCTAACTTTTGGGATTCTGAGGCTTTGTTAGATGAAGAACGTCGGCAGTTGGATGTTTGTCATGGGTGCAGATTATGTTGGAATTTATGCCCAGCATTCCCAAAACTCTTCGACTTAACTGATTCTGTGGAAGGAGATTTTTCTAAGCTGAATCAGGATAACTTCGACCACGTTGAGAGTTTGTGCTTTCAATGCAAGCTTTGCTGGGTTGTCTGCCCCTATACAGAGCCTCATGAATACGACTTGGACGTTCCAAGTCTTTTTCAACGTTCAAAGTTCCAACGGATTAAAAAACATGGCACGAGCTTTCAGAACAAACTACTTGCAGACCAAGATAGGCTTGGACAAGCTGCCCGTGTAGTAGCTCCTGTAGTGAATTTGATTAACCAGTCTTCAATGGCACGTCAGGCGATGTCTCTCGTATCGGATATCCACAAACATGCTCCATTACCAAAATATTTCACTCAAACTTTCGAGAAATGGTTTCAAGGGAAATTCGCGGATTCTATAGCTTATCCGACTAATGACCCGGTGAAAAAAGTAGCTTTTTTCACCTCCTGTACAGTCAATTATAATGCCCCGGAAATTGGAAAATCTGCGGTCGAAGTCTTGCTAAGAAATAATGTTCAAGTATTACTTCCTGAGCAGGTTTGCTGTGGTATGCCAATGATCGAAACAGGTGATATAAGCGGTACTGAAAGGAAAATGAGCTACAATATCTCAAGGTTGAAAAAACTGGTCGACCAAGGTTATGACATTGTGACTCCCAGTCCCACTTGTGCCTTAACATTACGTAAGCAGTATGCTCAATATTCAACTGATACAGCAAGTTCAGAAAAAATCGCGGCTAATACCTACGAATTCAGCCATTATTTAGTTGAAATGGCCCGTCAGAAAACTCTTGACCGGAATTTCACTAGAGGACTAGGAACAGTTTCCGCGCATGTAGCATGTCACAGCAGAGCACAGGCCGTAGGTAATAACTCAGCACGTCTTTTGGGACTTCTGCCAGATACTAAAGTTAAAGTAATCGAGGAGTGCTCAGGGCATGACGGTACCTGGGGCAGTAAAAAGCAATACCACGAATTATCACTCCAAGTTGGTTCTAAATTATTCAATAATTTAAGAGAAAATCAGTCCGAAATAATTGTAAGTGACTGTCCGTTGGCGGCTATGCAGATCGAATACGCTATTGGCAGTCGCCCGATACATATAGCACAAGCACTTTCTGCAGCTTATGGCCTAGGTGAATAATGGACCCTTTAACTTTAAATGATGTAGTTGATATAGCCGAATACGAAGCTCTGAGAGATTCCTTCCGACGCGAGGTAATGGAGCTAAAGAAGCACAGGCGCATCGCAATAGGCGAATTTATAACCTTGGTTTTTGAGAATCGTGAAACAATGAAATTCCAGGTCCAAGAAATGATGCGCGTCGAGCGTATAGTTGCAGAAGAACGAATTAAAGAAGAAATTGATACATACAACCAGTTAATCCCCGCACAAAATGAGTTAAAAGCAACACTTTTCATAGAAGTTACCGAACAGGAATTAATCAAACCAACTCTCGATCGATTTCAGGGCATCGACCACGGAAATACTACTTTCCTGTCGATCGGAAACGAGTTAATAGAGGCAGAATTTGAAGATGGTAGATCAAACGATATTAAATTGAGCGCAGTTCATTATGTGACTTTCTGTCTTACCAACACTCAGATAAAAAACATTCAAAATTTTGAAACCCCTGTTTCACTCAAAGTAGCTCACATCGCAGCTGAATACGTTAAAGAATCCTCGGTCCCTATGGAACTAAGGCACCAATTTTTGAACGACCTCCTAAATTAGAATTTTCAAAATTTGCTACAACCTCAGTTCAACCGATTGACCATCTTGATTGTATAATGGTACTTAATCATGAAAGATTTTTTGTCCATAAACGATATTGATAATGACCAAATGGCTACGTTATTAGAAACAGCTGATGCTTACAGTAAAGGATCTTATAAAGACTACCCCTTGTTAGGCCAATCAATAGCTCTAATTTTTGAAAAACCTTCTCTTCGAACATTTGTTAGCTTTGATGTTGGTGTGCAAGAAATGGGGGGACATTCAATATATCTAAAAGGTGAAGATATCGGACTTGATACTCGCGAGCCTGTTGAAGATATTGCGCGTGTGCTGGAGCGTTGGTGTTCATTTATAGTTGCTAGGGTTTTTAATCACAAAACTTTAACTCGCTTTGCAGAAGCTTCAAATAAACCCATCGTAAATGCGCTTTCAGATATAGAGCACCCCTGCCAAGCATTGGCTGATTTGGTGACTATAAGGCAACATTTGGGGAAGTTAAAAGGCGTGGTAGTTGCTTATATAGGTGATGCAAATAACGTGGCGCGCAGTTTATCTTTGGCTTGCGCAGCTGTCGGAGCACATTTCAGAATTGCATCCCCAAGTGGGTATGGTTTCTCAAAACAGTGGATTGACTTGGTCAATAACCGCTATTCCGGTTCTGGCGATGAAATGGGTGTTTTTGTAGACCCTAATCAAGCAGTAGTCGGGGCAGATGTGGTGTATACAGATGTATGGACCAGTATGGGACAGGAAGAGGAAAGTGCAAAAAGGCTTAAGGCTTTTGAAGGATATCAAGTGAATATTGATTTATTGGCTAAAGCAAAGCCCAGTGTTTTATTGATGCATGATATGCCCGCTCATTATGGAGAAGAAATCCCTGAAGGAATGCTAGATGATCCTCGTTCAATAGCATTTGATCAAGCAGAAAATCGTTTGCATGCTCAAAAAGCTATTCTTCGGCATTTAGCTTTAAGTTTTTAGTTTATGAATTTCGATGGCAAAGACGATAAAGTCAATAAGTCACCTGTCGTAGCTATTGTTGGTCGTCCTAATGTCGGCAAGTCTAGCCTGTTCAACGCGATGCTCAGGAGACGTGCGGCTATTGTTTCGGATGTTTCAGGTACCACTAGAGATAGAGTAATAGGCGCCCTTATTAAGGACCAAAAAAGGTTACTTATTGCTGATACTGGAGGTTTGGTCCCCGAGCCGGACTCAGAAATCGAAAACCATGTGAATTCACAAGTTGACTTCGCTTTGTGGGATGCTGACTTAATTATATTTGTAGTGGATGTCACTAAGGGCGTTACTTTTGCAGACGAGTTTGTTGCAAACAGACTGAGAAAATCTGAAATCCCCATTATTCTAGCCGTAAACAAAACTGACGGTAATAAACAACAATTACTGGTTGCTGAATTTTACGAACTTGGACTTGGAGACCCAGTCCCAATTAGTGCTTACCATCGCAATGGAGTCGAAGACTTAATTGACAAGACTTTTGATTTAGCACTAGGGGACAGCGAACAATTATCACATGATGAAGATACTCTCCCATCTTTTGCCATTGTGGGTCGCCCTAATGTTGGAAAATCATCTTTACTAAATTCAATCTTGGGTGAAAAAAGAGCGATAGTTTCGCCGTCACCGGGTACGACCAGAGATTCTCTGGATGCTGAATTTGAATTTGAAGGTAAAAAAGCACTATTGGTTGATACTGCGGGGATTCGACGAAGAGGATCTGTGCAACC
>CAYMJY010000027.1:0-16924 GCA_964391355.1 uncultured Dehalococcoidia bacterium
CATAATGGCCATGTTTGCATTGATGCTGGTTGCATGCGGTGGTGATGATGATTCAGCTCCGGCAGCAGCTCCGGCAGCAGATCCAGCAGCGGCGGCTCCAGCGGCGGCGGCCGAGCCTGCAAAAGAGCCAGAAGCTCCAGCAGCTCCAGCAGCTCCAGCAGCTCCGGCAGCTCCGGCAGCACCAGCGGCTCCAAAAGCTGATGAGCCCCAGGGCAATGCTGCCTTCGATGCATTGCTTAAAGCAGCTCAAGCTGAAACCAACACAGAAGTTGTTGGTTGGTACGATGGAGTTGATCCAGACACAATCAGAGCTTGGGAGGCTGCCTTCGAAGCTGAATATGGAATTGACGTAAAAGTCAGCAGTATTCCAGGACATGCTTCACGAGACGCTGGGGTTCAAGCATTAGCGGCCTTTAAGGCAAATAAAGCGATAGCCGATGACATCGGTGGTAATGCTGATTTGATGTTGGACAACATCGAGGCAGGAGCTTTACGCGCTCCCGATTGGGCTGCTCTTGAAGGTGTTTCTCCATTGATTTCACAATACAGAGACGCGCTAATTTTAGAAAACCGCCACGGTGGTCCTATGAACGAGTTTTGTATGGTCAGTAGCTTTTATGTATGGCCACTTGCAGTTAACGTCAATAGGACAACGGCAGCGGAACTTAAAGGTGTCACTTTTGATGACTTAGCATATGACTCTAAGTGGAAGGATCGAGTTGTAACAGATGCCCGATTCTTGGGTGTATATGCATTCCCAATGGCTCCTGGCTGGGATTCAGATAGACAAATTGCATGGGTTAAAGCCCTAAAGGCGAATGGTGCGAAAGCAGTTTCTGGTGGTAGCACTGGTGTAATTCAGGCAATTCTTTCAGGTGAAGGTGATATTGGTATTGCATCTTCATCTACTACTTTGAGGGAGCAAAAGAAAGGTGCGCCAGTAGATTGGTATCCACCTAGTGATGGTTGGGTTCCCGGTGGTATCGGCCTGACATGTTTCCCAACATTAACTGGAACTGGAGCAGCTCTAGCAGACTTGTGGAGTGCTTGGCAGGCAACAGTAGGTGCGCAACTTCAGGCTGACCTAGCAGGTGGGTTTGTAACCGCGCCAGGTGTGGTTAATGACTACACCGAACAGATGTCAGCAGCAGGCTTAGACCTTCCTGCTAATTTGGTTTACGCTTACAAAGCTGAAGATGTTGAGATGCTTGGGCCTTGGCGCCAACAAGCAATCGATGCTTTCACTGAGTAATTTAAACTATTGAAATGAGGGGCCGGCCTTAATGGCCGGCCCCTCATTTAAAAGAGACTCTATGGCCACTAAGACTCCTACAATCTACGACAGGTTAGTGCCTAAGATTACATTCTTAGACCAGAGAACCCTTATTTCTTGGGCAGCAATGCTTGTTGTTGCTTTTTTAGTTGTCATTCCACTATTAGTCATGATTGCAGCTACATTCAGGCCGGCTGGTGTTTTCCCGCTGGAATCGGGACCATGGACTGTTACTAATTACACTGAATTTGCAGAAGGTCAGCGCGGTGTAATAAATGTTTTTAAAAACACGTTTATTTATGCTGGCGGCACCATGGCCTTAGCTGTGCCTATGGCATTCGGCATGGGATTTTTAACTGAGCGGACCGACGTTCCAATGCGCTCATTACTCTACACTTTAATGTTTGTACCTTTTGTGACTCCAGTATTTGCTACCGCTCTTGGTTGGGTTCTCCTTGCTGGGCCCCGAGCAGGGGCTGTAAACGAATATATACGCCTGATTTTTGGGCTTGAAAGCAGAAACGGACCTCTGAATATTTACACAATGGAAGGAATGATTTTTGTCACTGCTTTGGGCATTGTCCCTTCTATGTGGCTTCTATTAGTAAGTGTTTTGAGAAACATGGATCCCACTCTTGAAGAGGCTGCTTCCACGGCTGGGGTAAATCGTTGGGGAGTTTTAAGAAAGGTAACTATTCCTCTGATGTTGCCCGGTATCTTAGCTGTGGTGATTTACTTTACGATAGCTGTTATTGAATCGTTTGAAATACCCTTGGCTTTAGGCATCACGGCAGGTGTTCAAGTTTTAAGCACCAAAATCTGGCTGATAATTACAGCTGTCGATGAGGGGCGCTTTTCTTACGGAGCTGCGGCAGTTTTCGGACTGGTCGGTGTAGTAATAGGTGTTATGGGAATTACGCTTTATTTGTGGATGATACGTCGGAGTAGTCGCTACACAGTAATTACTGGAAAAGGCTACCGTCCTCGAAAAATTAAGTTAGGTAGATGGAAGTACCTTGCTCTTAGCCTTGTAGGTCTGTACATATTTATCAAAGTGATTATGCCGTTTTCTATGATTCTGTATGCAAGCTTTTTGCGGTACTACCACCCTCCACTACCTGAGTACTTTAGTACTATCCCATGGACGCTCGACAACTATAAAAACCTTTGGGACTGGCGATTCTTCGGACAAACTGTCTGGAATACTGCAATAGTTACTGTTGCTGCAGCGAGCGTAACTATGTTCCTTGTTACTATAGTCAGCTGGGCTGCAGTGAGGCTCAAGTCTCCTGTTGCTCAAGTTGCTAATGTTTTGACATTCATGCCTCTCGCCATACCTGGCGTGATCATGACTCTCGCATTTTTCCTACTATTTGTCGGCACGCCACTTTATGGAACGCTGGCGTTGATTGTCTTAGCTTTTATGGCTCGATATCTAGCATATACTACGCGGCTCATGTACTCGGCTCAGTTGCAAGTTCACAAAGAGTTAGAGGAGGCCAGCTTAGTAAGTGGAATAGGAGCTGCTTCAACATTAATTTTCATTAACTTAAGATTGCTGCTGCCTGCTTTTATGAATGGTTGGCTTTGGATCGTTACTCACGCTGCCAAAGATTTCACTACCCCTCTACTGTTAGCTACTTCTGGGACTGTTCTAGTAGCAAACGTTATTTATAGTAGATTTGAAGGTGGTAGGTTTACAGAATCAGCTGCAATTATGGTTGTACTAGTTGCTATGCTAATTTCAGTGGTTTTCATTGGCCGCAAATGGATTGGTGGGGAAGTAAAACAATAGGATGTACGTTTCATGTTAACTGTAGAAAATCTCGAGATGGAATATTCAAGCGAACAGGGACCTGTTCGCGCTGTACGCGGTGTTAGTTTTACTGTTGAAAAGGGTAATTTTTATACGCTTCTCGGGCCTTCAGGTTGTGGAAAGACATCTACTTTAAGGTGCATTGCTGGTTTAGAAACCCCAACCTCCGGCAAGATTACTATTGGCGACGATGTAGTGTATGAATCCGAAACAAAAACTCTAACTCCGACCCACAAAAGAGCTGTGGGTATGGTTTTTCAATCCTATGCAATCTGGCCTCACATGACGGTCTTCGAAAATGTAAGCTTCCCCTTAACGCGTGGTAGAAATAAGGTCGAACGTTCTGCTGTAAAAGATATGGTTTCCAAAGCTTTAGATACAGTTCAGTTGGCTCATCTTGCCGATAGACCTGCACCAGCACTGAGTGGCGGTCAACAACAAAGAGTCGCGTTGGCGAGAGCCATAGTTTATGAACCTGATTTATTGTTACTTGACGAGCCTTTGAGCAACTTAGACGCAAAATTAAGAGATGAAATGCGTCAAGAAATCAAGGAAATGGTCGCTCGATTAGGCATTACCACGCTCTATGTTACTCATGATCAAGTTGAGGCCCTTGCAATGTCCGATCAAATAGCAGTTATGTATGAGGGAATTGTTGTGCAAGAAGGTGCACCCCAAGAGGTGTACTTAAGGCCAACGTCCGCTTTTACCGCGAATTTCGTAGGGAAAACAAATGTCATTACAGGACAAATAGAGAGAAAAAGTGAAACAATAACTACACAACATGGCTCTTTTAAGGTTTCTTTGCCTGATTGGGCAAAAGACAAAGAGTCTGCAGTTGTTGCATTTCGACCAGAAGCTGTCACCCTCGCAGAATCCAAAGGGAAATTACCCACCAACACAATTCGTTCTAAAGTATTCAGCACCAGTTTTGTCGGAGAGGTATTAGAGTACATATTAGAAGCTGGTGAGCACAGGTTCAGGGTAAAGGGTGATCCCTTTTTACCGTTTACTGTAGGTCAGGATATAGACATTCACTTGCCTGCTGATCGAATCTTAGTAATGCCAAGTGATGATCGAACAATGGCCGAGCTCGCAGCAGGGCAAGCTGCAGCAGAAGAAGCATTACAAAAGTAATTTATTCAACTAATTCAAGAGGATTTCAATGGCGCAAACACAAACCATACTTGACCCTAAAGCTGCAGGAGCGAGGCGACTTGAGGGTAAAGTCGCAATTATTACTGGTGGAGGACAAGGTCACGGTCGTGCTACAGCTAGGCGCTTTGCTCAAGAGGGTGCGTCGTTAATGTTAGTAGACCGTCACGCCCCGGGTGCTGAACGAACGCGAGATGAGCTTCTGGAATTCGGAGCGGATGCTGAGGTATTCGTGGCGGAACTCGGTTCATGGAATACTGCGATTGATCTCATGAAAGCTACCAAGGAACGTTTTGGGCGAATTGATATTTTGATTAACAATGTCGGTGGTGCAATGTATGGGGGGAAATCAGGATGGGAATTTACTCCTCAGGAATTAGAAGACAATATTAATAATAATTTATATACATGTCTAAGTTGCTGTTGGGCTGTTATGCCTTACATGATTGAACAAGGTAGCGGAGCTATAGTAAATTTTGGATCTCATGCTGTCAGAGGTACCGCTCGATTAGGTTATGCAGCTGCAAAAGGTGCAGTGATGGCAATTACCACGAGCCTTGCAATTGAAGCGGCTCTATATGGTATTAGGGTGAATTGCGTTGTCCCTCATCTCAGCGACCGCGATGAGGGTGATACTTTGGTGACAAGAATACCTGGGCAAGCACCTCCATCAGGTTCAGAACGAAGGGATGCGAGTGCTGGGCTTTCTTCACCTCATATGACACCTATCCCTATGAATAGACCTGGAAAGCCTGAGGAAATTGCTGCGGTAGCAGCATTCCTTGCTTCAGATGATGCTTCATTTACAACCGGTGACATCATATGCGTTGGCGGAGGAGCTTTCTGTCGAATTTAAGTAGGCGCAAAGCGATATTGGGTCCAGAATTGAAAATGCGATTTCAATGACTAGTGTTTTCATATTTAATTAAAGAGGAAAGTGTAAAGAAGCATGACTTCATTATTTCAAGCTCATCAGCTAGTGACTGGCGATTACAAACCTAAACATATAGCTGTAATGCAACCCATCCACAAACGCATCCGTGTAGTAGTAGCGGAGGAGACAATTGCTGATAGCACCAATGTACTCATAATGCATGAAACCAATCACCTCCCAGTCTATTATTTCCCTTTTTCTGATGTCCGAATGGAACTAATGAAAAAGACTGAACATAGTACTCACTGACCAATTCGCGGAGATGCTCAGTATTGGAGTATCCAGGTTGGGGACCGAGAAATAGAAAATGCTCTTTGGAATTACGCTATCCCCATAGATGGAGAGGAAGTAGTTGACGTCCGAGATTATGTGGCATTTTATTGGAATAAAGTTGATGCATGGTATGAAGAGGATGAAGAGGTTTTCGTACATGCACGTGACCCATTTACTAGAATAGACTGCCTGAAAAGTTCTAGGAATATAAAGGTTTGGGTGTCTAATACGTTGGTAGCGGAAACTGACAGACCTGTTATTTTATTCGAAACTGGTTTGCCACCCCGTTACTACATCCCCAAGCAAGATGTGCTACAAAGCTTTCTACTCACAAGTGAAAAGGTAACTCGTTGTCCATACAAAGGTGAAGCTAACTATTATTCAATTAAAATTGATGATGTAGTAATAGATGACCTAGCTTGGTTTTACCGATATCCTGTGAAAGAAGCTTTAGATGTTGCAAATCACATCTGCTTCCCTCAAGGAAAAGTTGACTTATTTGTCGATGGAGTACTTTTAGATAAGCCGAAAACACGATGGGATTAGCCCACAAAAGGTAAAAAGAGGAGTGGCGATGGAATATAGAAAATTAGGTGCAACCGACCTAAACGTATCTATAGTAGGACTAGGCGGAAATGTATATGGGCCTCCACGTTTAGATCAAGAAAATAGCACCAAGAATATCGGTCGAGCTATGGATCTCGGAATTAACTTCATCGATACAGCTATTGGCTACGGTGAAGGACAAAGTGAGGTTTTTATTGGCAATGCCTTAAAAGGTAAAAGGGATCAAATGGTCATTGCAACTAAGTTCACAATCAGAGATCGCAAAGAAGGCATATCTCTAAAAGACCATGTGATTGCACAAGCTGAAAAAAGTCTTTCAAAATTACAAACTGATTACATCGACCTTTATCAAATTCATCAACCTCTTCCGGATATGGCAGATGAGGAGGTATTAGAACCCCTTGCTAAGCTATACGAAGACGGCAAAGTTCGTTATATCGGGAACAGCAATTACGGTGCTTGGAGGCACGCAGTATCTAATGCAATTGCTGAAAAAAATAATTGGCCGAAAATGGTTTCAGCTCAGAATCACTACAACGTTTTGCGCAGACATGTCGAACTCGAAATAATTCCTTTTTGTGAACGATTCAATATCGCATTCCTCCCTTACTTCCCATTGGGTGGTGGTTTCCTGACAGGTAAATACCAACCGGGAATTGAAGCCCCAGCTGGTTCAAGAGGTGCTGAGGGAAGCGGGATTATCTCAAAAACCCGAAATGCCAGAAACGAATCCGTACTTGCAACCCTCGAAGCTTTTTGCGAAGAGAGAGGGAAATCTGTTTTAGATCTTGCATTCGGTTGGTTGCTATCACACAAGTGCATTCCAAGTGTAATTGCGGGAACGAGACTGATTGAACAAATCGAAGGTAACATAGCTGCTGCAAATTGGGAGCTTACCGCAGAAGAAATTGATCAAGTCAACAAAATTGCAGCATGGGATGGCACAGGGGAAGTTGTTGACGGATCTGTTGGAGGCGTGGGAGCTCGTGCGGCTTTAGCCAACAATAAAAAAAGTGGTTAATTGCCGTACAAACCAGTTCCTGATAAGTCAGTAGAATATTATTACTGTATTATCTATGTGGATCGTACATAAAATTTTCGGAAAACCGAGGAGCAAATATGACAATTTCTGAAAAACCTTCTGAGTACAAGGTCATTGGAACTCGACCTATTAGACCTGACGGGCTGGACAAGGTACTTGGAAGGGCAATCTACGGATCAGATATTAAATTGCCAGGTCTAGTATGGGGTGCTGTGCTCCGAAGCCCCCATCCGCATGCGCTAATCAAAAAAATTGATACATCTAAAGCTGAAAAAGCTTCTGGAGTGCTGGCAGTAATGACCGGTAAAGATATGCCTGCTACTCAATCAATTGAAATTGAAACTGGTGAAGAAGTTACTAATATTTCTTATGCGTCTGAAAAGTTAATGGCTCAATCAAAAGTTGTGTATAAAGGACATCCCGTCGCAGCAGTAGCTGCCACAGATCAAAATTTAGCCAATGAAGCCACAAAGCTAATAGAAATCGAATATGAGGTTCTTGAACCTGTATTATCCGTTGACGATGCCATGCACCCTCAATCACCTATCATCCATGAAGATTTGGTAGGGAATGATTTAGGAGAAAGCGTAAGTTCTACTAATGTAGCTGAACATTTTAGGCATGAAACAGGAGACATAGTTAATGGTTTCAAACAAGCTACAACGATCGTAGAGCGTTCGTTTGATATGCCAATGGTTCATCAAGGCTATATTGAACCTCATAATGCTACAGCTATTTGGAAATCAGACGGGAAAATTGAAGTTTGGACATCAACACAAGGAGCGTTTAGTGCTAGAAATGCGCTGGCCCCGATACTGAATGTCCCAGACACTGATATCAAAGTAACTCCGCTCGAAATAGGCGGAGGCTTTGGTGGGAAAATTGGTATTTACCTAGAACCTCTAGCCGCGATACTTTCGCGAAAATCTGGGCGCCCAGTCAAGTTAGTTATGGATAGGAAGTCCATCTTTGAGGCAACTGGGCCGACTCCAGGCGGTAGAGTAAAAGTGAAAATGGGAATTGATGACAAAGGCATAATAACAGCGGCTGAAGTCGACCTTTGGTACGAGGCTGGCGCATACCCTGGTTCTCCAGTAGGAGCAGGAGCACAGTGTTCTTTGGCTTGCTACATAGTCCCTAACGCTCGTATCGATGGGTGGGATATTGTTGTCAACAAACCTAAGACCGCAGCCTATCGAGCTCCTGGTGCAACTCACGCTGCTTATGCAGTTGAGTCAGTAGTTGATGAATTATGTGCTGCCATTGGAATGGACCCTTTAGATTTTAGGCTTTTGAATGGCGTTAAAGAGGGTGATCGTCGAGTCGATGGTCCTGTATTTCCTCGGATTGGTAATCTTGAGCAATTACAAGCACTCAAAGAATCTGCACACTACAATTCTGATTTAGGGCAGTCAAAAGAAGGCAAATTAAGAGGACGCGGAGTAGCCAATGGGTTCTGGTTCAATGGGGGCATGCAGTCATGCGTTACTTTAAATGTGAACTTTAACGGTGAAGTAGGTTTGGTAGAAGGTTCTACAGATATAGGTGGTACCAGAGCTTCAATCGCGATGCAGGCAGCTGAAGTTTTGGGGCTTGCAATGGAAGATATTCACCCTGTTGTTGTAGACACTGACAGTGTTGGTTATACGGATGCGACCGGTGGCAGCAGGACCACAAATGCAACTGGCTATGCAGCTTACATTGCAGCGCATAATACTATTATCGCCATGCGTGAACGCGCAGCAATACTTTGGGATCTTAAATCCGAAGAAGTGGAGTTTTCTGGAGGCACATTTTTCAGCAAATCTGATTCTGAGTTAAAGATGTCATTTAAAGAACTTGCGCAAAAACTCCCTGAGACAGGAGGTCCTCTGTCTGCATCTGGTTCAATTCGCCAAAGAGGCAGTGGCGGTGGTTTTGGTGCTCATTTGGTTGATGTAGAAGTTGATCCGGATACTGGGAAAGTTGATATCATTCGCTACACAGCTTCACAGGATGCGGGGAAGGCCATACATCCATCATATGTTGAAGGCCAAATACAAGGAGGAGCCGTTCAAGGGATTGGCTGGGCGTTGAATGAAGAATATTTCTGGAACAAAAATGGAGTGATGGAAAATTCTACGTTCTTAGATTACAGAATGCCTACTTCTTTAGATTTACCTATGATTGATGCAATTATTGTTGAAGTCCCCAACCCTAGTCATCCATTTGGCGTGAGGGGTGTTGGTGAGACTCCAATCGTGGCTCCGGTAGGTGCTATTGCTAATGCAATTGCAGCTGCGATAGGTGTCAGAATTAATGAACTGCCGATGAAGCCATCGAGGGTTCTCGCTGCAGTTGAAACAAAAAAATGATCTACGATTGACCTAAAGGCAATCGAGTCCTAGCATGCATACACCTTCTAATGAGGTGATGACATGGCTAAGAATCAGACCGCATCAAAGGGCCAAAGAGTCGAAGCTGCTAACGATGCAGCAAAAGAGGCTTGGGGTTCGTCACAAATAGGTCCGTTTGATTATGTACCTCAAGTGGGGTTTCGGGAATACTGGTACCCTGCTCTTTGGGCAAAGGAAGTACCCAAATACAAACCTCGTATGGTCACAATGCTTGAAGAGGATGTTGTTTTTTTTCGAGGTCAAAGAGGGGAAGTAGTAGCATTAACTGACTGGTGCCCCCATCGCAATGCACGATTTTCTCTTGGGGTAAGTGAATTTAAAGGCACCATAACTTGCCCTTATCATGGGTACACTTTCGATAGTCAAGGTCAATGCGTTGCCGGTTTAATAGATCACCCGGACTCACCAATTATTGCCAAATTAAAAGCACGTGCTTTTCCAACTTTGGAGTTTAGCGGGATTATTTTTGTCTGGATGGGAGAAACAGATCCTGTGCCTCTCAATGAGGACTTACCTTTTGAACTCAATGATCCATTAAACGATATGTATGTACGAGTCAAGCAATGGGAAACTAACTGGACGGAGCCAGTCAATCAGGGAATCGATTTTCATGAGGGCTATTTACATCGAATGCAACTCGGATCTTTAGGAAAAACTAAGTTTAAATTCCACCAACTGATCAGCAAAGATTTAACATTTTTCAGGCCAAAGCTTGCATACTATGGCGGAATAAAAGTAGAGGTCGAAGAAGACCACTTTTTCACTCTGAATCCTTCTCAGCCTCATTTCGGGGAGGCTTTTCATCCAGGAGTGAATGCTGTTTGGCCCAAAAAGCCATGGTGGGTTTTTCTTAAGCCCAAGGTTAGAAAAACCAAAAATCCAAACTCAAATCCACGGCTAAGCCTTATGGGTACCCCACCCTTTGTGCATGCAGGTCAACTACCTTCAATAATAAGGACTTTTGGTGGGGGCGGAGAAATTTCTGTTCACATAAGATGGATGGTTCCAGTAACGTCTGATTTAACAAGGATTTGGACTTTTACAGTTGGGAGAAGGCCGAAATCCTTAATTGGAAGGCTTTGGAAAAACTTTTGGTATTATTTTTGGCGTAAGCCTCTCATAATTGTGCGAACGAATGAATGGGAAGATTTAGTCGTTTTTATGCGTGATCGTTTGCGATTCGATTTACCGCAAAAATTAGGCCCCTTAGACACTGGGGTGATTTACTTTAGGCGTCATTTGGCAAAACGTTCTCGAGATTTCCAAAGACTCGGAGGGGCTGTAGGTACTTTAAAAGCACAACCTACACGTACTGCCAAACAGTGGAAGGAAAGCCAAAAAGTGAAAGCAACTAATACTGAAAAATCTTCTCGGAAATAAGGAAGTGTGGTTCGGGGCTGTTCCACCTCACCTCTCACTGTCGTAAACTCTAACTGTCAGTGAGTCAAACCAAAAACTGACAAACATCAGTGATTTTTAATTTTTAAAACCGGAGCAGAAAATGCCCATTGCAACTAACCTCGGATTTCCAAGAATAGGCCCAAAACGTGAGTTAAAGTGGGCACTAGAGTCTTTTTGGTCAGGAAAAACTGACCAAAAAGACCTATTAGATGTAGCTTCAGATATTAGAAAACAGAATTGGAAACTGCAAAAAGACCTCGGGATTTCTCATATCCCATCTAATGATTTCTCGCTATACGACCATGTTCTAGATACTACATTGATGGTGGGTGCAATACCGAACAGGTACCACTCAGTCTCTTCAAACACAAATGACCTTACAACATACTTTGCCATGGCTCGTGGTTTATCTAAGCCAGAAGAGCAAGGCGTCACAGCTATGGAAATGACGAAATGGTTTGATACGAACTACCACTATATTGTTCCCGAGCTCGTTCCTGACCAACAATTTGAATTTGCATCAAGAAAAGTAATAGATGAATTTCTAGAAGCTCGTTCGATAGGGATTCACACACGTCCAGTATTAATTTCCCCAGTTTCATATCTTTTACTTTCCAAGATCAAAGGCGGTGAAATCGACTCATTATCCCTTTTGAATCGTCTGCTTCCAGTATATGGAGAAATTTTAGCTGAGCTTGAAAAATGCGGTGCTGATTGGGTTCAATTAGACGAACCTGCATTGGGGATCGCTCTGACCGCTGATCAAGCATCAAGTATTAGGCACACCTACTTCGAGTTTGCCCGTTTTGCCCCAAATTTGAAGTTCTTACTTACAACATATTTCAGCGACATTCGCGATAATTTTGCAACTATTCACGACCTTCCTATTTCAGGGTTACATTTAGATCTTATTAGAGGCCCTAATCAGTTAGACCAGATATTGGATACTTTCCCTGATAATTTAGTCCTTTCTTTAGGGCTAATAGATGGTAGGAATATCTGGAAGTCTGATTTAAGTAAATCAAAAGATATTATTGATTCTGCAGTTGGGAAATTAGGCGAGGCTAGGGTATTTGTTTCACCATCGTGTTCACTTCTTCATAGTCCTGTAGATTTGGATCATGAAAACAAAATGGATGATGAAATGAAATCGTGGTTATCTTTTGCTCATCAAAAGCTTGAGGAAATTTCAATACTATCTAAAGCTACTACTTCTGGTTTCGATACACCATTAGCTGAATTAAAAGCTAATCATCAATCAATGGAAAGCCGAAGAACTTCTCCTCGAATTCACAAACAAAAAGTGAAAGCTCGAGTTGCAGGAATCAATCAATCAGATTTGGAAAGAAAAAGTAACTTCGCAAGTCGCAAAGTTTCTCAACAAGCAGTGTTATCACTGCCTTCATTTCCTACAACGACAATTGGGTCATTCCCTCAAACTCCAGAAATAAGAAAAGCCCGTGCTGATTACAGAGCTGCTCGCATTAATCAAGGCACGTATAATGACTTTTTAAAGCTAGAGATAGCTAATGTGCTGAAATTTCAAGAAGAAGTCGGCTTGGACGTTCTTGTGCATGGTGAGCCTGAACGCAATGACATGGTTGAGTATTTTGGTGAGCAACTTGAAGGTTTCTCCCACACAACCAACGGCTGGGTTCAAAGTTACGGGTCAAGATGCGTTAAGCCGCCTGTGATTTTTGGAGATGTAGAGCGAACCGAACCTATGACTGTTAGTTGGTCTACCTATGCACAATCATTAACATCATTACCTGTTAAAGGAATGCTTACAGGCCCTGTTACAATTTTGCAATGGTCATTTGTGCGAGATGATCAGCCTCGCGTGGAGACTTGTCGGCAAATAGCATTAGCAGTTCGAGACGAAGTTAACGATTTAGAGGCAGCAGGCATAAAAGTAATACAAATAGACGAACCAGCACTTAGAGAAGGGTTTCCTTTGCGCATAGAAGATTGGGATGAGTATCTAAGAGGAGCAGTAGATTGCTTCAGATTAGCCTCTTCAGGCGTTGAAGATTCAACGCAAATACATACCCATATGTGCTACGCAGAATTTAACGACATTATCAATGCAATTGCCGAAATGGATGCAGATGTTATTTCAATGGAAACGTCACGAAGTGACATGGAATTATTAGATGGCTTTTCTCAAAACCGCTACCCCATGGATGTAGGCCCAGGAGTATACGATATTCACTCACCAAGAATTGTTAGCGCTTTAGAAATGCAAGACCTTCTAAGTAAAGCGCTAAATGTTTTAGCACCAGAACAGCTTTGGGTAAACCCAGATTGTGGTTTGAAAACCAGACGCTGGGAAGAAGTAAAGCCATCCTTGCAGAATATGGTCGAAGCAGCTAAATACTTACGGTCCACAGTAAATCAAAATGAGAAGGATTGAATCTCTTACATAGAATAAGAAAATGGCTACACCATTCGCTGAAAGACTATCACAAGGCATTTTGATCGCCGATGGAGCTATGGGCACTGAGCTTTACTCCAGAGGGGGACACGGCCTGCATCATTCCTTAGATTCCTTAAATATAACTAACCCTAATCTAGTTAAAGCAGTGCACCTTGATTACATTTCTGCTGGGGCTGAAATTATCACTACGAACACTTATAGATCGAGTGCGCCCATCCTTACTAGCCAAGGAGTTGGAGAGCAGTTCAATACAATAAATTCCTCCGCAGTTAGGATCGCTAAGGAAGCTAGGAGGTTAAGCGGCCAGCAGGTTTGGATCGCAGGGTCAATTGGTCCTTCGGTCAAGCAAACTGATTTATTTGGTGCTATTTCATTGTCGAATATTTCAGATACTGTTCAGGATCAGGCGGAGATTCTTGCAAATAATGGTGTGGATTTTATTTTGCTGGAAACTTTTCCTTCCTTGCTTGAAATTAGAGAAGCAATTTCAGGTGTCCGCAAGGCTACAGATTTGCCAATTGTTGCTCAATTGACATTCATGGAGGACAAACAAACACCAGGGGGTGATGCACCATTAGATGTAGTTTCTCTATTGAACGAAACTGACGTCTTATCATTTGGAGCAAACTGTAGTGTAGGTCCAGCTTTACTTACAGAAATTTTAGAAACCATGATAAGTAAGGCTAATTTACCTTTAATCATTCAACCCAATGCTGGCTTTGGAACATACCAAAATGGTCGTTTAGTATATGGAACTTCACCCGAGTATATGGCCGAGATGGCTAGTAGGATGATTGAAATTGGAGGCGCAATTATTGGAGGTTGCTGCGGGACTACTCCGGAACACACTGCTAAGATCAGAGATGCCGTTCATGTTCGTGAACCTAAAAAAGTATTTCGTAGCAAAAACTCAATTGCTAGTACCAGCACATCAAAAGGAAATCAAAAACAAATTTTGGAACCGACAGCACTTTCTCAAAGCTTTAAAAAGGGCGAATTCGTAGTCACCTTGGAAGTTTCACCTCCAAGGGGTTTTGATTTTGGACCCACTTTAAACAAATTAAGGACGGTTTCTAATTCCGTACATGCATTTAATGTTACTGATAGTCCGAGGGCTCAAGGACGTATGAGTGCACTTGCTGCAGCATCAATAATTCAGGGGAAGCTAGGGAAGGAAACAATTCTTCACTTAGCTTTAAGACATCGGAATTTGTTGGCACTGCATGGTGAATTACTAGGAGCCCATGCACTAGGTGCAAGGAACATATTTACAATAATGGGTGATGTTCCTACAGCTGGAGATTACCCACAAGCTACAGCTATCAGCGATGTGACACCTTCAGGTATTATCAAAATTTTAAATGGATTCAATAGTGGTTTTGATGCTTCCGGAAGAAGTATGGAACAAGCAACACAATTTTTAGTGGGGGCTGCGCTTGACCTAAACAGCACCAATATAGAAAGGGAACTCAAGAACTTAGATAGGAAAGTTAACGCTGGGGCCGATTTTTTAATGAGCCAGCCTGTTTATGATCCCGAAAAAGTGGAAATATTTAAACAACGCCTAGGTGGATTCCCAGTACCTCTTCTTCTTGGAGTTTTACCATTACGGAATGCGCGGCATGCACAGTTCTTGCACAATGAAGTACCTGGAATCACTATTCCCGATCAAATAATCCAGAGGATGGACAAAGCCCAGAGCTCTACTTCAGAAGAAGGAGTCGCGATAAGCCAAGAGATTATAAAAAGTGTGAGGCCGATGATTTCGGGAATTTACTTTATTCCTGCTTTCGGACAATATGAAACAGTGAATTCCGTCCTAGCTATTTAAGTAATCTTACTAAATGTAAGATTAATGATCATTCCATCAGCTACTAAAAAATAAAAGGTGATTTAAAGCCCAACTATTGCTTCTATCTCTATGTTCAAACCATCATGAGCTAGAGCCGCTACACCAATTAGGCTATTGGCAGAATATTTACCGCTAAATGCTTCTGCCCAAACTTGATCTATTTCGTCTTCGAATTTTCGATAATCCGCGACATTCGTAACATATGTTGTAAGTTTAATGATGTCATCCATTGTGGCGTCTTCCAGCTCTAAAATTCTTTTTATTTTATCTAGGGCGGCTCTCGCTTGTTCAACAAGTGAGGCTCCATAAGCACTGGTCCCCAAGGCAGTTACGCCTGACATGTACATTATATCTCCATATCTTACAGCTCTCACATGCGTTCGGCCTGTAGGAGCAATATTTGGATATTCTTTCCGTATCTTGTCCATCATTCACCACCTAGGTTTATTTAAAGCTCACTTAACAAAAGCTGAGAGTACCGCAGAAAGTTACTTAGTCTACACCGAGAAAGGTACTCAAGGGCCTTCTTGCCACCATCGCTATCTGCACTTACTTTTGCCAAAGTGGAACCGACATTTACGAATCTATCAACCATAGCCAAGTAATAATCTCTAACACAGTCAGCTATTGAGTAATTCCCAACGCCTGATATGACTAGTGAAGCATAATATTCCTCGACTAGCCGCTTCTCTTGCTCAACATTCATATCCCCAACTTTTCCGAACATGTAAGTTGCGACATCAAATGGCCCACGTCCTTTCCTACAGTGCTGCCAATCCACTACGATCATTACAGCGTTTTGCCGGTCGTCGAAGAAAATATTTTCGTCTCTCAGGTCAGCATGCAAAAAAGCTCGAGGGTTTTGCTCCAAAAGGTGTTTTATTTTTGGAATAAACTCGATGACTTTCTCACCAGGAGAATAATCGAAGTGACCGTCACTGAGTCTTTCACATAAAGTATTCCAAGCTACTCCAAAGTCATTTTTAAAGCGCTCTGCGCCAGCATTTGTCCCAGGGAGCCATGTAAAAGCATCAATGGCTGTGTCATTCCAAGACTTCGCATGGAAAACTCCTAGTTGGGTCATTACAGAAAGTGCGTCAGAATCAGCTGACTCAGAATTTAGAGATGCCAATCGATACGATGAAAGGTCTTCTAATAAAAGAACTGAGAGTTGACCATTCTCACTTACAGCAGCGGCATAGCATTCGGGCACTCGTATACCGCAGGATTGCCCGAGTTCTGTATAAAACCTTGCCTCTCTTTCATAGTATCCGCGCTCTAGCCCTATCTCATACGCGCCAGATTCTTGGGTTGGAAGCTTAACAAGCATAGTGGTAGGAAGACTTGGGTTTTCTTTTTCAAAAGCCATGTTAATACGAGCGATATCACCAAAAAAACCAGAAACCAAATCTGCTCTGTCTAATTGGAATGAAGTAATCCTAGAATCACGTAAATGCCCGTGTTCTTGTAGCAAATTAGTAAGCCAATCTGCAGTTAATGCGGCTATGTTTTCAGGAATTTGATGCATTTTGTTATTCATTACACTCTAATTGGTAAATAATGCAATACACTACTAACAGTAAAATATTTGTCGATAACGATTATTCGCTTTAAACTCTTATCAGTGATTTATCTTTAGAAGTTTGGGGAATTATAACTTAAGGAGATCGTATGACCTTACGTAATAAGCCTTATAGAGTCATTGAACCTGAAACCGGTAAATTAGACCGCAGTATCTTCGTTGATGAAGCGGTATACCAAGAAGAACTTGAGAAAAT
>CAYMJY010000028.1:0-16637 GCA_964391355.1 uncultured Dehalococcoidia bacterium
AGAATGGATTTCGAAGTTGAGAACCTACAAGGATCTTTTGCTGAATTTGCTGAAGAAGTCGAATACCTTTCTAACCTGGAAATAGATGCTCAAAGGCCAATTACTGTGACCTTCTTGTCTCGAATGGAAGCTGATCAGAAGCCTGAATTGATTAGAACGAAAGTTAGTCTCCTCCCACCGTCTATTAAAGAAGTAAGAGTAGTCGAAATAGTTGGACTAGATGTACAAGCTGATGGAGGGACTCATGTCGCCAATACTTCAGAGATTGGAAGGATTAGGATAATTGGTCATGAAAGCAAAGGTAAGATTAATAAAAGGTTGCGCATTAAGATAGAGTAAAAATACAAAGTTTCTATCTTCGGAGCCTTTTTGATCAATAAGAAATTAAAATCGAGAGAATCTGATTTCAAGATAATTGGATTTTTATCAATTGGCGCTTTTGCAATCGGTAGTGCTGCGATTCTAATTCGAATGGCAGACGCTAACCCTATAGTTATAGCAACGTATCGGATGTTAATAGCTTCTGTAGTTGTAATTGTTGTTTCAATTCTAAAAGGGCAATCTTTTGACACAAGGGTTAGTGCAAAAGATTGGATGCTCTTATTGGTTTCAGGCTTATTCCTTGCGAGCCATTTTGCTTTGTGGATTACTTCACTTCAAATGACGTCGATTGCGAACTCAGTATTTTTAGTGACTACAACTCCACTTTTCGTATTGGTTGGGGCTCATTTCAAAGGAGATCGTGCTACTTGGGCAGTCGTTTTCGCAGTTTTGGTCACGATTGCAGGAGGTATCGTGCTTGGAATAGGTGATACTACTAGCGGAGGCAATAGTTTACGTGGTGACTTGTTGGCTGTTGCTGGAGCGATTGCTATGGCAGGAAATTTGCTTATTGGGCGCCATTTGAGACCTCGCATAGATTTAATTTCATATATCACAATTGTGTACCTCTCAGCTTCGCTGATATTAGCATTATGCGTACTGATCACAAGAGCTCCGTTTTTAGGATTATCGATCGAAACTTACGGATGGATATTCCTCGCTGGTTTGATACCTCAAGCAGTGGGCCATTCGACGTTGAATTGGGCGCTTGCTTATGTGTCTGCGACAGTAGTTGCGCTAGTCACGAGGATAGAGCCAGTGATAGCCATAATCTTGGCTATCATATTTCTGAATGAAGTTCCACACTGGACTGTAATCCCAGGCGGCTTATTATTGTTGTTGGGTGTCATATTTGCCTTTAGATTCGAAATGACAAAAGATCGTTGACGCGAGGTGATCTTAATAGGAACATATGTTCTATTATGGGATATCTGGCTAGTTTGAATGTAACGAATTTTGCGACGATTGAAGATGCGAATTTGAATCTAGGCCCGGGCTTGAATATAGTCACTGGCGAAACTGGTGCAGGCAAGTCTCTTCTAGTAGGCGCCCTTGGATTAGTATCCGGCAATCGATCGTTAAAGCATCAAGTTAGAGCTGGGCACGATAAAGCTGAAGTATGTGCTAGGTTCATACTTAGTGACTCTGATTTCGAGTTGCTATCTTCATTTTGTGATCAGAAATTCTTAGGGAATTCCACCTCCACTATTATGTTTAAACGTGTAATTAATGTTGATAGCAAGCTAAGTTATTGCACCATTAATGAGAAAGTTTGTTCCTTAAAGCTTGTCCAAACATTAACGAGACAGTTGCTCAAAATATATAGCCAAAATTCCCAAGCTTCCTTAGTGAATACAGAATTCAAATTCAACGTCCTAGATGAATTTGCAGGAATTCACAATCAAGTGAAAGCCTTCCAAACTTACTTCAGCCATTTAATGACCCTTAGAAGGGAATTAAAAAAACTAAATGAAAAAATTAGTGATTTAGAAGCAAAAAAAGAATTTTGGGAATTTCAAATTCAAGATATCCAAACAGCGGAGTTAAAAACAGGAGAAGAGGAATTATTAAATGCTGAACTGAATATGATCAACCATTCAGAAATCATATTTAGGGCATGTGCGGAGGCTCACCATAAATTGTATGAAGAGTCAGGTTGCGCATTAGACAAGATTGCTATTTCAATAAAAACTATCGAGAAAGTGCCTGACCCTGAAAATGTTTTCCAAAAACAAATCCAGCTACTCGATAAAGCCCATGAATTAGTCCGAGAAGCATCACAGTCTATTCGGTATTATGGTCAAGCTGTTCAGAGGATACCGCAAAGGGAAGATCAAATTACTGAGCGATTACTGTTAATCGGACATTTGATGCGTAAGTATGGAGGAACAGTAGAAGAAGTTGTCAGAAGCTCTGAATACGCCAAGTCCTCGCTTCAAGATCTTGAGGATAAAAGATCTAGGAGAGAAGACGTCATACGGTTATTGGCTCAAGTCGAAAACAAAGCTTGGTTGATAGCTGAGCAATTATCCATCGAGCGTGATAAAGCTTCAAAAGCACTAGATGTAATAATAACCAACAAGCTAAAAGAATTAGCAATGGATGGTGCTAAATTTTCCATTCAAATTAACCGGCACGAATCTATTTATGTACCGCCGCTTTCTAACGGAAATACCTATTCGTTTAATGATAAAGGGATTGATGATGTTCAGTTCTTGATTGAGACTGGTGCCGCCGATGTATTAAGGCCTGTAGATGAGTTACTCTCAGGAGGAGAGGCCTCAAGGTTAATTCTGGCACTGTCTGTCGCTTTGTCTAAATATTCAAACTCACAAACGATGGTTTTTGATGAAGTAGATTCAGGTGTGGGAGGAAGAATAGGTGATTTAATAGGCCGAAGCCTTTGGGAATTAGCGCAGAATGCGCAAGTTCTTTGCATTACGCACTTACCTCAGGTGGCCGTGTTTGCTGACCGGCATATCCAGGTAAGCAAACAAATCAATTCTCAAAAAACCTTTACTATGATCAGAACCTTAAAAGAGAATGAAAAGGCTGCAGAAATTGCAGAAATGTTAGGTGATAACGAGTCCATCATTATACGCGATGCTGCAGAGCGTCTTTTGGAGCAAAGTAGGGGCAGTAAATTGGCATACAGCGCTTTAAAAGGGAGTAATAAAAATTATTCAGCTGCGGGCGGCTTGCTGATCTCCGATTAATGCGGTATTCATTGCCGCAATCGCAACTTCTATTTGTTCATCATCCGGTTGGCGTGTAGTAAGGCGCTGCATTAGCAAACTTGGTTCAGCCAGGATCTTTACGTACCATTTCGAACTATATCGAGCATTAAACCGAATTACTTCATAAGCAATGCCGGCTATGACTGGGATAAGTACAATTCGTGAGATGATTCTTAGTACGAGGTCAGGGGTACCAAAAAACGCAAATACAATTACTGAGACGATCATGACTGTTAATAGAAAAGCTGTGCCGCATCGAGGGTGTGCAGCGGGAAAGAGCCTGATATTCTCAACTTTTAAATCTAAATTTGCCTCATGTGCATGAACGGTCATGTGCTCTGCTGCATGATAAGCAAATACTCGCCGTATGGTGGGCATTAAAGTTATTGCGGCAAGGTACCCTAAGAAAATCAGCAAGCGAATGATACCTTCAGTAACGTTACTTATGATTGAGGAATCAGTCATATGATCCACTGTAAATGTTGTGATGAGAAGGGGTAGCATAAAGAATAAAACTATTGCTAATAGCAAAGAAGTTGCTAGCGTTAAAGCTAAACTTAATGCTGAAATGGGCTCCTCATTTTCTTCATCACCCACAGAAACTTGCGCTGAAAACGTCAAGGCCTTCATCCCAATTATTAAAGATTCTAGGAGGATTAAAGTTCCTCTGAGCAAAGGAATCCGTCGATATTTACCGGTTAACCATTCAGCAATTGGGAACGTGGTGGTTTTAATGTTGCCTTCAGGGCTTCTAGCTGCCACAGCAACTACTTGCCGGCCACGAATCATCACACCTTCAAGTACAGCTTGTCCGCCATAAACAAAATTGCCGGAAGGTGACGTGCTCATTTTGCTCGGAGAAAGTTGAAAGATAAATTTGATATGAGCATTCCTCGATGTTTACTCAATACCAAACCTTCGTCGCAGACGCTCAACTCTACCTTCAGTATCAACTATGCGTTGTTCCCCGGTGAAGAATGGGTGGCACGAGCCACAAATTTCAACCTTGATTTGCTCTTTGGTAGCACCAGTGGTCCAAGTATTTCCGCAAGCGCATGTCACCGTTGCTTCAGAGTAGTAAGTTGGATGGAGTTCAGCTTTCATCTACTATGCCTCTGTAGGTAATATGTTTGCGCGTTTAGATTGTCTAGTAGCGTGGTCGAACACAACCTTACCATCTACCAAAGCAAACAAAGTAAAGTCTCGACCCATGCCAACATGGCGACCTGGATGTATACGAGTACCTCGTTGTCTCACAATAATAGTCCCAGCTTGAACGGTTTCACCACCGTACCTCTTAACACCAAGGCGCTTGCCATGGCTGTCTCGACCGTTCCTGCTGCTTCCTCCAGCCTTCTTATGTGCCATCAGATTTCCTCCGTCTACGTGGAGCTGTGCTGGGTTGGGCAGTTTTCGCTGCACGTGGCGCTGAAGATTTTTCTTTTTGCGAACCGGAAGTGATCTCGTTAATAGTGACCTGAGTTAAAGATTGACGGTGGCCAGTTTTAACGCGATATCGCGTTTTAGATTTGTATTTAAATACTGTTATTTTGTCACCACGCACTTGAGAGTTAACTGTAGCAACTACTTTCACGTCATCTAAAGTCGGTTTACCGACTTGAATTCCAGTTTCACTTGAGTGAAATAAGACCCGGTCAAAGTTGACCTCGGATCCTTCTTCTGCTTCTAATTTTTCGATAGCAATCACATCACCGGGTGAAACCCGGTATTGCTTACCACCTGTTTCTATTATGGCGTAAGACATTAATCACCGTTAACTAAATTTAGACAACCCGTGTATTTTAAGTTAACAGCAGCTTCGTATCAAGGTATGGCCATAGAAATACCTACTCAGAGCTGGAAATTTCATCGTCAGCCTCCTCTTGCTCAAATGCTAGCGATAACTGAGCATTGCCTGATTTAGCTGTAGTGTTTTCGTCTGATGCATTGCGCACCGCTTGCTCTTCGGTTTCTGATACGTCTAAATCTTCGATTTCAGCATCTGTTTCTGCTTCAGCCGATTTCACTTTTCTTGAGCTTTTTGCTGGGCGCTTCTCAATTTTAGGAGCAGACAGTACTGGTATTTCAGAATCTTCTTCAATCGCTCCTTCTTTGAATGCACTCATTGAAATCACCTGATCATCCGGCTGCAATTTGGTCATGACCATTACGCCTTGGGTTGCTCTACCCAAAGTTCGAATTTCTTTAATCCTTGTGCGGTATACCATTGCTTTGGCGGATCCGACCATTACTTCGTCAAAATCAGGACCAACTACTACTGCTGCAGCCATCGGACCTGTTTTCTCGGTTATCCTAAGGGCAATTACACCTTGAGCGCCCCTTCCAGTTGTTCGAAACATATTCACGGCTGTTCTCTTACCATAGCCTCTCATAGTTAGAAGCAAAAGCTGGTCGGTATCCTTCGCGACATCCATACCAACTACAACGTCATCCCCAATTAATTTGATTCCCCTCACTCCCCCTGCCGATCGTGTTTGGCGTACGCGCACGTCTTCTAACTGGAACTGGGCTCCTTTGCCGTCTCGGCTTACCATGATTACTGTCATGTCAGAATCAGCTAGCCGCGCAGTAAGTAGTGAGTCATTTTTTTCTAAATCCATGGCTGCAAGACCATTGGAGCGAATATTACTGAATTGACTCAAACGCATTCTTTTGACTTCACCTTTAATTGTTGCCATCACAATGTATCTTTCTGCATCTGAGGTGAGCTCATCTGGTCTAATCGATATGATCGCAGTTACAAGCTCACTTGCATCAATATTGATCAAATTTTGCACGGGGGTGCCTCTGGTTTGGCGTGTAGAATCTTGATGTATGTTGAAAACACGTTCTCTGTACACTCGCCCAGAACTTGTAAAAAAGAAAAGCCAATCATGAGTGTCGCAAACAATTAATTGTTGAACAGCATCGCCTTCGCGTGTCTCTTGGCCCCTGACTCCTTTACCGCCACGATGCTGTAGCCGATATGCTTCTATAGGAAGACGTTTCAGATAACCTCTATCACTCAAAGTTACAACCACATCTGCATGAGGTGTAAGTTCTTCCATTGAAAAATTCGTGGCTTCTTGATCCCAAACTTCCGAACGGCGATCTTGACCAAACCCATCTTTCAATTTCAATGTTTCTTCTCTAATTACTGCCAAAACCCTTGCAGGAGTCGCGAGCAATCCCTCCAAATCAGCAATCTTTATCTGCAATTCATTCCATTCGTCTTCAATGCGTTGGCGTTCAAGCGCGGCAAGGCGCCTGAGCTGCATATCTAAAATTGCTTGTGATTGGGTTTCAGTCAACGCAAAAGTGGACATAAGTCCATTTCGAGCAGATTCAACATCTTCAGATTGCCTAATTAACTGGATGACTGCATCCATGTTTTGGAGAGCTACTCTTAGTCCTTCAAGTATATGAGAGCGTGAACGAGCGCGGCCAAGGTCATACTCTGCTCGCCTTTGAATTACAACCTTGCGAAATTCTATAAAATGACCAAGCGCCGACTTGAGGGTTAAAACACGTGGTTGGCCATCTACTAAAGCTAGCATGTTTACATGGAAAGCACTTTGCATAGAAGTGTGCTTATAGAGATTGTTCAGAACTTGATCTGGGTTCATTCCTCTTGAGAGCTCTATAACTACCCGCATCCCTGCTCTTCCCGATTCATCCCGAACTTCACTAACCCCTTCAATTTTCTTTTCTTTTAAAAGGGTTGCAATTTTTTCTACTAAAGATGCTTTATTAACCTGGTAGGGCAATTCTGTTACGACAATACGTCGCCTATCGCCTTTATCTAGCTCTTCTACAGAAGCCCTTGCCCGCGTTACAACTCTTCCATGGCCAGTGTGGTAGGCCTGGTGAATACCTTCTTTGCCCATTATTATCCCCGAAGTGGGAAAATCGGGTGCAATTACATACTCCATCAAATCATCGACCGTCGAATCGGGTTTATCAATGAGTAAAGTGATGGCATCACAAAGCTCGCTTAAATTATGAGGTGGTATATTTGTAGCCATACCTACTGCAATACCCCCAGCACCATTCAATAGTAAATTGGGCGTAAGGGCAGGCAATACAGTTGGTTCTTGGTTAGATCCATCATAATTGTCTGCAAAGTCAACGGTGTTTCGGTCTAAATCCCCTAGCAGTTCCTCAGCTATTGCTGTAAGTCTAGCTTCTGTATAACGCATAGCTGCCGGGGGATCATCATCTACGGAACCAAAGTTACCCTGACCATCTACTAGCGGGTACCGCATCGAAAAATCCTGGGCCATTCTGACAAGTGCATCATAAACAGGACTGTCACCATGAGGATGGTATTTACCCAAAACCTCTCCAACTACACCTGCGCTTTTTTTATGCGATGAGTTCGGCCTGAGCCCCATTTCGTGCATCGCATAGAGAATCCTTCGATGAACAGGTTTAAGCCCATCTCGAACATCGGGAAGAGCCCTTGAAACAATTACACTCATTGCGTAATCAAGGTATGCAGTTCGCATTTCTTCGTCGATGCGAACCGACTTGATCCTTTGAGAGCCAATTACCATGATTACCCCTTTAGTCCAAATAATTCACTAATAGGCTAAATGTTGAGCCTGAACTTCGAGCTATACGCTATTACGTATAAATCAAAGAATTATACCAGTGTAAATTATAGCAGAAAACTACATATCCCAAGAGGTAAATTTGGCAGGCAGTGACGGATTTGGTGCTATTTTTTCCCGAGAGACCAAACTACTGGGAAACGAGTCCAGCGCAAGAACTCAACTAATACTAAATCCCCCGGCTCAATAGCAGCGAGAATTTCTGAATTAATTTGAAATTTAACTCTAGCTACGACAGCAATGAATGGTTTGCTTGCAAGAACATTAAATTGGTTTTTATGGCCGACTTGTTCTAAATAGCCTACACGAAATTGTCTTGGTACAGCTCTTTCAGCTACAGTCATGATCAAACGTGTGACGGTAAAAACAGTAATAGCTACAAAGATTCCAACAATCGTCCCCATTTCAGTTCCAACTGCATACGCAGTCATCATTAGCGACGCTGCCGTAAAAAATAAAATTCTTAAAACTGGTTGCCAGGTACCAAAATAGCCTTCTTGCCAAACTTTGCGAAATTTAACCCCGCAAGTTTGGCATTGTCTTTTAGAAGAGAGGTACCTGTGATTGCACTGATCAACAGGTAATAGATCATTCATAAAATCATGCTCTTAAATTTTCTGACCTTTCTACAAAACCTTGGAACAACCGGAAATAATTTGAAGGTACTTCGTTTACTTTCTCTGGGTGGCACTGTACCCCTATAACCCAATCATGAGAAGGACTCTCAAGTCCTTCAATGATTCCATCCTCAACATGATAAGCAGAAGCTAATAGAGCTACCGCTTTTTGTGCATCTCTAAATCCTTGGTGGTGCATACTGTTTGTTCTATAAACAGCTCCAAGCCCGATTATTGCAGCGAGTTTGCTGCCTGGCGATACGTAGACGGAATGGGAAAATGGACCTGGGCTCGGATCTTCAATCTCTGTGCCGAATCCATGGCCATCGATGTGTTGTATGAGTGAGCCACCAAAAGCAACGTTTAGTAATTGCATACCTCTGCAGATAGCTAATATAGGTATGTTTTTCTCCAGGGCTGTTCGTAATAAAGCAAATTCCATTTCGTCACGTTCTTCGTTTGTTTGGATATTCGCTTGGGGATCAATTTCCTGCCCATAATATTTAGGGTGAATATCAGATCCCCCCGTCAATAGCAAACCCGTTATTTCATTTAAAGATTGGTATTGAGATGTGAAATTTTCAGCTGTGACGATAATCGACTTCGCGCCCGATTCTTTGATTAATTTCTGATACGGATAGGCTTCATCGATTGTACTTGCAGTTATTGTTATGAGTGCCATTGAGAGCGGTGGTATTGTTGGATCAAAATCTAGTTTTCAGTCCAACTCATCATCCTCCTCCTCCAATTCTGCATCAATTTCAGAATCAAGCGAGGAAACTTCCAGGGAATCATCGTCGTCTAAGGGATCAGTTTCGGCAGTAGCATCTTCGTCATCAAGGTCGTCTTCTAACTCATCACTTTCGTCTAACTCCCCATCGAGATCTTCCGGTTCGTCAAGATCTTCGGTGTCTGTAAGTAAAAGATCATCCTCTGATAAATTTAACAATGAATCATCTACTGCAGATTCAGGTGCTTCCGGTGCATCAATAGTTTTCAGTTCTGCTGCATTAGTGGTTCCAATATCTTGCTGCTCTTCATTTTCATTTACTGATAATTCGCTCTGCGGCGGGAAAGACACCAATTTTCTTTGTGAGGGATCTTGGTAAACCTCCCTAATCAAAACGCTTAATTCATCAGCTTGGCAGCTTACAAAAACAGCTTCATATTTATTGCCACCAGCTATTAATTTCGAAAGTCTAAATCCAAGTTTTGGTGGGAGCATACCCAACCTTTGGTCGATAGAATCAAAAACAGAAATACAATCCCCTTCTACGAGCATCTTCAACGGAGATCCGGCAGCAAAGTGCGTTAGTTGCCCTGCAAGTTTTCCTATGTGTAATGTCAACTTAGTGCTTTTACCGCTATCGGCTATGAACAAAGTAGACGAAGGCATGCGTGGCACGTTTAAATTGCTGGAAATATTCCCCTCCTCAAGCGTAGAAAGCCGTTCTATGTTCTTGCTAGCAATTGTATTGTGAGGGGACAGGCTGAGCGAATATTTAAAAGCTTTTGTGGCTTCAGCGAATTTGCCTAATTCAATGTAGGCGCGCCCTAATCTGTTGGAAGCCTCGACATCATTCGGTATGATTTCCAGTAATTCCAAGTTTGTGCTTGCTGCACTTTGCCAATCATTTTCGGTCGCTTGAGTAATTGCGAGTCGAGTACGCTCGCGAATGAAACTTTCCTCTGGGGTTAATTTAAAAACCATTCTAACTCACTTCGGCTTCCGGAAATTCCGCTGACTGTTTATGGTCAATCATTATGCACCTGTCCATCACAACATCTAATCCATGCGAAATAGCTTTTTCTGCTGCAGTTTGATTTACTATTCCAAGTTGCATCCAAATAGCTTTTGCCGAGATAGTGATAGCTTGATCAACAATTTGAAAAGCTTGTTCCGGTTTTCTAAAAATATTAACCAAGTCAACTTCACTTTCCACAGACAATAGATCGGGGTAGGAAATCTCATCTAAGACCCGCTCATTGAGAGCAGGGTTTACAGGAATAATCTTATAACCTGCCCTTTGCAAATAAGAGGCAACCTGAAAGCTAGGACGATCTTGTTTATTGGAAAGCCCTACAACAGCAATCGTTCTAGCCTCTTTGAGAATTCTCGTCACATTCATTGGATATTCCAACCCAAAATTCCTTGAAAAAAACGCATAATTTTACTGAACCCTAATTTCGACATGTGAGGGCTCGTCGTCAAGGGGTTTTTGGCCTTTTTCGATTACCAGTTTTAATGTTGAAAAGAGCGTTTAGCCTTGATCGAGTGAAAATGCGTCATGAAGTGCAATAACAGCATCTTCAACTCGAGACTCATCAACGATACAAGTGATTCTGATTTGCGAAGTAGTGATCATCTCAATATTAACATTTGCATTTTTGAGGGCTCTGAACATTGTAGATGCAAAGCCAGTTCCATTTTGCATACCGGTGCCGACGATGCTCACGTTCCCTAGGTTATCGTCATTGACAACTTCCCGTGCCCCGATGTTTTCGGCAATACTGCGTACGATGGAAATAGCGCCATTTGCGTCCTTCTGGTTAACAGTAAAAGAGAGGTCCGTTAGACGCTCTGCACTTGCATTTTGCACTATCGTATCTACGCTTATACCCGCTGCGCTTAGGGGTTCAAAAATCAGAGCCGCTATACCTGGCGTGTCCGGTACGGCTCGAATGGTTATACGTGCAATTCCTTTTTCAGACGCAACCCCACTGACTTTATTTCGTACTTCCATTTGCTCACCCTTTTTGTGATTTGAATTCGTGTCATGAATTAAAGTGCCTGAGGCTGTAGACATGCTAGAGGCGACAAGTATTGGGACTTTGTACCAAGCGGCTAATTCAATAGATCTAGGTTGCATTTTAGCTCCGTAGCTAGCAAGCTCGAGCATTTCCTCATAACCGATCTCAGGAATTTTTCGAGCATTAGGAACCACTCTTGGGTCAGCCGTATAAATACCCTCAACATCAGTGTAAACCGCACAATATTGGGCCTTTAAAGCAGCTGCTAATGCAACTGCTGTCAAATCAGATGCACCTCTCCCCAAGGTAGTGGTGCTGAGATCATCAGTAATTCCTTGAAAACCAGCAACTATTACTACTTTGCCCGCAGATAATTCTTTTTGTACTCGAGATGGGTCGAGGGAAATTATTGAGGCTTCACCAAAAGATTTGTCAGTTCTAATCCCTGCCTGTGCACCATCCATGCTGATAGCATCGACTTGGATTTCTTGTAGTGCCATTGCTATTAATGAGCAAGAAATCATCTCTCCTGTAGAAAGAAGGAGATCAAGCTCACGAGCATCTGGAGTTAAAGAAACAGAATGAGCTAGGCGTAATAATTCGTCAGTAGAATTCCCCATTGCGGATACTACTACTACTACTGTATTACCTTCGGTAACACTGGCTTTAATTCTTTCAGCCACGGCTTTAATTCGGTTAGTGTCAGCTACAGAAGAGCCACCATACTTTTGTACAATTATACTCATGGTTTTTCAAGGCCTAATGCAATTGTCTGAGCGCCTTTTGAAGCGATATCCAATACCCTGAAAGTTCCGGTTACTCGGGATTTGTCTGCTGCATCAGCCATTTCGTACCCAATGGTCTGAGCTCGGTTTTCCGCGCGAGTAGTTATCGCTATTACGCAGGAGCCCGCTCCGGACAAAAATACGCCCTTCGCACCTGCAGCCATGGCATTTTTGAATATTTGCTTCATTGCAGGAAAAACTTCTTGCCTCGCCTCTTGATGAAGTCGATCTTGTGTTGCTAAACGCAAATACTCGGGCCGATTAGTAGCTAAACTAGCAACCAATAATGAGGCTCGGCTGATATTAAAGACCGCGTCTTGACGTGAGACAGTAGGTGCGAGCACAGCCCTTGCAGTTTTGGTAGATAAGTTCATATCAGGGATGAAAACAACGAACTGAAACTCTTCAGGTACAGATATTGGTGCAGCAAAAGCATCGTGGCCTTCAGTCAAAGCTATAGTCATTCCACCTATCAATGCGGGCGCAACGTTATCTGGGTGCCCTTCCATCGCAACCGCTAATCTTAGTAATTTTGGCATGTCTGCTGGAAAACCTAAAAGTGCATTGGCGCCAAAAATCCCCGCGACAATTGCTGCAGAGCTTGAACCCAATCCCCTTGCTAGTGGAATTTCTTGCCAGGCTTCTATATTCAATTCAGCGCTCTTAATTCCGTATTCTTCGAGTAGAGAAATTGCAGCTTTGTACATCAGGTTTTTATCATCTGCTTCCAAAGCTTCTGCACCCTCACCATGGATTTTCACATTGGGTGGACCACCCCATCTCAAAGTAACTTTATTCCAGATGTTTAGTGCTAAGCCGAGAGTGTCAAAACCTGCGCCCAAGTTCGCAGAAGTGCCCGGGACTCTGATGGTGACCGTTTCGTATTTTGGCTTTATATCCATAAAACTAGTTAATTATAAACGCGTTTCCAATTTGGTTGGTATTATGAGAGTAATTCTTGTTAATGCACTGATATAATCTTGCAACTATGGCAATCATTTTTTTTGCGGGCTCTGTTCCAGGTTCAGGGGTTACTTCGACAATAGCCGGATTGGCGCACGAGTGGAGAAAATCTGGTAAGTCGGTTCATATAATCAAACCCTTCACGCTTAATGCAGATTCGCCAGATTCCGAATCGAGTTTATTCAATTCTGAAATAAAACAACACCAGCTCTACCATGAAGAAGCTCAACTTGGCAAAGTGAAAGAGCAGATTTTGAGATTATCCAAATCAGCAGATATAACATTGGTAGAAGGCTTGCCTATTTTGAACAGCGAAGGCACTGAAATGAATATTTCAGCAAAATTAGCAAGTGCAATTGGAGCTAAAGTAATAGGGGTACAGCATTTCCTGAATATAAATGTGGATGCTTCGTTGGGTCTGTGGCGAAAATTTTTCGGTGAAAAACTTATAGGTATTTTTGTGAATCGAGTACCTCCAGATCGTGCTCATTTTGCCGCTAATGCTTTAAACCGAACTGCGACAGAATGCTCAATTGATTTGTTGTCAGTTATTCCTGAAGATCGCACCATGGTTTCACCCTCTGTGATTCAGATCGCAGACCATCTCTCAGCAAAATTTTCTAATGGCCCCCCTCATGCAAACCCATTGGTAGAAAATTTACTTATTGGTGGATTGCTTATGGAATGGGGCGGAAACTATTTTGGAAGATTCCCAAAGCAAGGAGTTATAATCCGTAGCGGTAGGATAGATATTCAAATGTCTGCCTTGAATTTCCCAATGAGTTGTATGTTGCTTACTACTTGTATGGCTCCACAGCAATATGTACAACAAAGGGCACAAGCACAAGGCGTGCCGTTAATGTTTGTAGAGGAAACAACGATGGATGTGGCAAACTCTCTCGAGTCTATTGTGAAAAGAGTTAATGCTCACCATCCCGAAAAAATCACTCGTTTCTCGCAACTCCTTTTGAATAATACTAACATTAATGCGTTAATACAGGCGGGTTAGTTAGTTCTGTGTGTTTGGTTTAATTGCTACACAAGCCTACGGCTGTTATTATTCTCGATTGTCGCTTCTTAATAACGACTTTTTGGGGGGAAGGGGTTTGGTGGTTGAACACACTTGGTTTACATGTCCTGCTGGAACTTCGTAATTGCAATAAAGAACTGCTGGATCAGCTAGAATTTGTTCGCGACACTTTACTAAGAGCTGCTAATGAAACTGGGGCTACAGTTATTGACCACATTTTCCACCAATTCAAACCGCAAGGTGTCACTGGTGTTGTGGCAATAGCAGAGTCGCATTTATGCATACATACTTGGCCCGAGTATGGGTATGCGGCCGCAGATATTTTCACCTGTGGAGAAGGGTTTAACCCTAAAGAAGCTGCGCAAATTATCATCGATGCTTTTGAGTGTTCGGACTCAGAAGTTACTGAAATAACTCGTGGCTTACTAAGTTCCCCTGAATTAGTTCAGCGCGGATAATCTTTATGGATAAATTACCAGCTGGCAGACAGTGGTACATTGAACAAATAACCCCCGAACTTTACATTGCTGAAGGCCTTACTCAGTTAATTTACTCAGGTAAAACGAAGTACCAAGACGTTGAAATACTTGAGACAATCCCATGGGGTAAGAGTCTAGTTCTTGATGGAAGAACACAATCCTCAGAAGCAGATGAATGGGTGTATCACGAGGCGTTAGTACAACCTGTGATGCTTGCCCATGCGAATCCATTGCGTGTCTTCATTGCCGGAGGCGGCGAAGGGGCAACAGCTAGAGAAGTCCTGAAACATTCTTCTGTAGAAGAAGTTGTAATGGTTGATCTTGATGAGGAAGTAGTCAGGCTCTGCGAAAAATATCTACCTAATCTCCACCAGGGTTCATTTAAGGATCCCAGGATGACTCTCTTGCACCAAGACGCGTTAGCTTACCTTCAGAACCATGATCAAGGATTTGACATTGTAATTATCGATGTACCGGACCCCCTAGAATCCGGCCCTGCTTACATGCTATTCACACAGGAATTTTACCAGTTAGTTAAATCTCGCTTAAACCCAGGAGGGCTCATGGTAGCTCAGTCAGGTCCTGCTGGCCCCACAAACGTTAGTGAGACATTGACGGCAATTCATCAAACAATTGGTTCAGTTTATTCATCTGCTGAGGCGTATAGAATTTTCATGCCCAGCTTCGGTACCCCCTGGGGATTTGTAATAGGATTGCCTGAGCAAGACCAGTCCGTAGCCGCTAGTAGAGTTGATGGTATAGATTCTAGGGTTACCGAAAGGGTCAAAGGGCATTTACAGTATTATGATGGCATCGCGCATCAAGGGATGTTTTCTTTGCCCAAATATATCCGTTCAGCGTTTGCTCAAGAAGATCGCATAATAACTATGGCGAACCCTCTTTATGCTGTTTGATTATTAAGCATTACCGTTATTCTCAATAAAATTCGATACTACTGGAGTACTACGTTGTATTATTAATTCAAGGAGTCTGGTTTGAGCTGGATTGATGTAATCGTCATAGTACCAGTGATAATGGGTGCCTTCTGGGGTTGGCGCAATGGTTTGATTCGGTGGGCGATAACGTCGATTGGTGCAGTTGTAGGAATCATTGTGGCTGGTCGGACTTATGGTAATTTTTCGAGCTCCTTCAATTTTGTTGATAACGAAAGCCTCCGGAGCGTACTTTCTTACGCTGTAGTTTTCCTGTTTTTCCTCGTAATTGCTTGGATTTTCGCACGCATCGCTAAAGGTTTCCTAAATGTGTTGCTTTTAGGTTGGGTTGATAACCTTGCAGGTTTAGCATTAGGTGCATTTGTGGGATTAATGGCAGCCTCAGCTGTAATTTCCCTGCTAGGCTCTTTACCGAGCCCTATTTTACAGGAGAATCTCGAGCAAGCAGCGCTACTAGAACCTCTCATTCAAAGCACTGCTTTTGTTAGAGTATTACTGCCTGTTGAATTTGATGAAATTGTTAAGGTTTATGAGCAAGCGAAAGAGGTAATTCCTCGGCCTTAGTTAATTGTTTTAAAGGTTAGTATTCGGTACTACTGGACAAAATGATGAATGCGAAAGTAAACAATCCGGTCTTGGTTTTAAACCAGAATTATGAACCGTTGAATATTTGTGGTGTGCGGCGCGCTATTGTTCTTGTGCTTAAAGAGAGAGCGCAAATGATTCAGGATGGTGATGGTTCATTGAGTACGGCGGAAACCATTTTCCCTATGCCCGCTGTAATCAGATTATTCTGGATGGTTAAAAAACCACTTTTTGAGCGAAAACTCTCTAGAAAAGAAGTGTTTTGGCGTGATAACTACACTTGCCAATATTGTGGTAGTCAGTCTAAGGATTTGACTTTAGATCACGTGATTCCAAGAGTGAGAGGCGGAGACCATAGTTGGGATAACGTGGTAGCAGCCTGTGTTCCATGTAACCATATAAAGGCTAGTATGACGCTGCAGCAGGCTGGAATGGTTTTAATGCGTAGCCCCAAAGCTCCAAAAGCGAATCCCTATCACCATTTAATGAACAAAGAGCTCCCAGATGAATGGAGTGACTACATACCATGGATGGAGAAGGCTAGAGCGCGCTAATTGCTAAACTTGTTTGTCCGTAATAGACGGCAACTTTAGCATTAAGGCTTCTAGCAAGATTCTTGTATTAACATTTTTCTCGATAAAATTTGAAGTTTCTAAAATTGCTTTTGATGCTTCGAGGACTTCTAATTTCGTAGTATTGGTGGCATGGAGTTGAACTGTGGATTGCCATGCAATGTTAGTAA
>CAYMJY010000029.1:0-16226 GCA_964391355.1 uncultured Dehalococcoidia bacterium
GGAGTAGTGACTTCAGTTGATTAGGGGGTCTTCTTGGCTAAGAAGAGAGGCGATGTCAGGCAGTTAATTAATTTAGCTTGTACTGATTGTCGAGAACGAAGTTACTGGACACAGAAAAATAGGCGAAACGATCCTAACAGACTGGAGCGCAATAAATTCTGTCCAAGGTGTCGCCATCACACGTTGCATCGTGAGGTGCGGTGATGGCCCGCGCCAGAGGTAACCCCTTAAGAGGAGTATTGGATGATAAGTCCAGTGCTAGGCGGTCCCGTGGAATCTTTGCTTTCATTGGTGAAGTCTGGACTGAGCTTAACAGGGTAACTTGGCCCTCGCGTGATACTGCTATTCGTTTAACTATGTTGGTGCTTGTCGTAACTATTGTCGCGGCAATTTTTTTGGGGATTTGGGATTTTGGATTTACTCAAATCGCAGATAGATATATTACTTAGTCATCGGAGGACGCTATGACCGACCAGGCCACTGTAGATCCCGAGGGCCACTGGTACATTATCCATACTTACTCAGGGCAAGAAGATCGTGTAAAGAAGAACCTCGAGTTACGAATTGACTCTATGGATGTCAGAGACAGGATTTTTCAGGTTGTGGTACCTACTGAGGAAGAGATAGAAATAAAAGAAGGCAAAAGACTTTCTGTGCATAGGAAAGTCTTTCCTGGCTATATACTTGTTGAGATGGTAATGGATGACGATAGTTGGTATGTCGTTCGAAACACACCAGGAGTCACGGGATTCGTTTCTTCCGAAGATGAGCGTGAGCGTCGACCAAAGCCCGTCCCGCTAGAGCCACGAGAAGTGGATGCAATCATGAATCGCATGACTCAGGAAGAGCCCAAAATTAGAGTAGGCTTGACTGTAGGAGAGATGGTCAGAATCACTTCGGGTCCTTTTGCAGACTTCCTCGGGGCTGTAGACATGGTGGACCAGGATAAGGGTAAGATCAGGGTTCTTGTTTCGTTTTTCGGCCGAGAGACACCAGTAGAGTTAGATTTCCTCCAAGCTGAAAAAGTTTAGGGAAATAAAAAATATTTGATATTTAATAAGGCAATATAGTGGCAAAGAAAGTTAAAACAATTCTCAAATTGCAATTAAAAGCTGGTGAGGCTACTCCTGCTCCGCCAGTAGGGCCAGCTCTGGGACAACATGGAATAAATATTATGGGGTTTGTAAAAGAATACAACGCCCGTACGGCTAATCAAGTAGGGACTATTATTCCTGCTGAAATCACTGTGTTCGAGGACACTTCCTTTACTTTTGTCACGAAAACACCTCCTGCCTCCGAATTAATCCGTAAATCCCTTGGAGTAGACAAAGGTGGTGAAAGAGCCAGCCACGAATCTATTGGAAAAATAACTCGGGCAGAACTCAAAGCAATCGCAGAGACTAAACAAAAAGACCTTAGTGCTTCATCTGTGGATGCTGCGATCAAAATTATTGAAGGTACTGCCCGGAGCATGGGAGTTCAGATAGAAGGATAGTATGGCAAAACAGGGTAAGCGCTTTAAAGAAATAGCAGAGAATTTAGAAGAGGGACGAATGTACGAGCCTGCGGATGCTGTTGGGCTCGCTAAAAAGGGTGCCGTCGCTAAATTTGATGAGACTGTCGAGTTACATCTCAAAACTGTGGCTGACCCGCGACACGCCGATCAGCAACTTCGAGGTGTTGCAGTATTGCCTCATGGTACTGGTAAACCGGTACGGATTGCGGTGTTCGCACAGGCTGATGCTGCCAAGGCAGCAATGGATGCGGGGGCTGATCTGGTTGGTGACGATGATTTAATTGACCGAGTTGAGAAAGGGTTTACTGAATTTGATGTTGCTATTGCCACCCCAGAAATGATGGGGAAAATTGGGAAATTGGGGAGAGTCCTTGGGCGCAAAGGATTAATGCCTAATCCCAGAACAAATACTGTGGTACAACAACAAGACATGGGTGCAGCCGTTTCTGAGGCTAAAAAAGGCCGAGTAGAGCTTCGAATGGACAGAACTGCAATTATCCATTCATCAATTGGTAAGGCAAGTTTCCAAGATGAACATTTAATTGCTAACTTAGCTGCGATAATAGAAACGGTGAATCAACTCAAACCCACCGGAATTAAGGGACAGTTTGTAAAGACGGCCCACTTAACTACAACAATGGGTCCTGGTATTCCTTTAGACGTTAATTTAACTATGAACATGTCCACTGGTAATTAGTGAGGATTGACTTACTTTTTGGATTAGTTAAACTATAAATACAACTTAAGAGCAAGCCAAAGACAGCGGGTTCCATTAAGGATTAAGTCGAAAGATCCCGCCGAGGTAATGATTTAGACTATAGTCTTATTTTATGCCCGCGTCTTTGCTGGGCATATTTTTTTGGAGTGATCGTGCCAACACCGGCAAAACAACAAACAGTTTCAGAGTTAACAGATGTTCTGCAAAGAGCTAAGGTGGTTATTGCCACTGATTACTCTGGTATGTCTGTTAATCAAATGACTGAGCTGCGTCGTGTATTACGCGAGCAAGGTGCCGAATATCGGGTCATTAAAAATAGATTGGCTTTGCTTGCCGCTGAGCGTGCTGGTAACGAGCTGGTTCCACAATTACTAGATGGTATTACTGGAATGGCTTTTGGTTACGATGACCCTGTTTCAGTTGCCAAAACAATTGATGAGTTCGTTAAATCAAGCAGGGCTACACTTAAGGTTCGAAATGCGGTAATTGACGGTCGTCTCGTAGACTCAACTCAGGTAGCTGCTTTAGCTAGTATGCCCCCAAAGGACATACTTTTAGGGCGCCTTTTGGGTCAATTGAATTCGCCAGTTACAAGGTTGGTTTATGCTTTGAATGGACCTGTTCAGGGCTTAGCCATGGTATTACAACGTCGTGCTGAGCAGGTAGGTACAGCCAGCTAATAAATTATAGGAGCTAAGATGCCATCTAAAGAGGAATTAATAGAATCAATAAAGGGTCTTTCTGTGGTCGAGTTGAATGATCTGGTCAAGGCCTTGGAAGAAGAGTTTGGTGTTAGTGCCGCAGCTCCAGTTGCTGTTGCAGCTGCGCCTGCAGCTGGTGGAGCCGCCGGTGATGCTGCTGATGAAGAAGCTTCAGAGTTCACTGTAGTTCTCTCAGCGTTTGGAGACAATAAAATCAATGTGATTAAGGCCGTGAGAGAAGTAACAAACCTTGGTCTCCGCGAGGCAAAAGAGTTAGTAGAGGCAGCTCCTACTAATATTAAAGAGTCTGTAGCAAAAGAAGAAGCAGATTCAATCAAAGCTAAACTGGAAGAAGCAGGCGCTACGGTAGCTGTTCAGTAAAACGCACTTTAATTATCAATAGGGAGGGTAGGCATATTGCTTGCCCTCTCTATTTGTTTTAATTTCATTTTATGGAATGTATCCTTAATTCAGTAATGATTCTAATGGAGGCCTGATGGATATAAAGCTTGCGGCAAGACAGCATTTGGATTTATCTAAAAAGAAACTCATTGAATTGAGTCATAATATCCACGCTAACCCTGAAATCGCTTATGAAGAGGAAAAAACATCGTTATGGCTCTCTGAGTTTCTTGACGCTGAGGGCTTCAAAGTTGAACAGGGTATTGCAGGATTACCTACCGCATTTAAAGCTACTTTTGGCTCAGGTCCCTTAAATATTGGCATTTGCGCTGAATTAGATGCATTACCAGGAGTGGGACACGCTTGTGGGCACAACATTATCGCAACTTCAGGTGTGGGTGCAGGAATAGCAGCTTCGAAGGTAGCAGACGACCTCGGACTTACCATTACAGTTCTAGGAACACCTGCTGAAGAATACCTTAAATCGGGTGGCAAAATTGTCATGCTAGAGAATGGGATTTTCGATGATTTGCATGCAGCATTGATGAACCACCCAATGTCTCTAGATATCGAAGAAATGGCGATATTAGCTGCCTCATTTTTTGAGGTTCGCTATAAGGGCAAATCAGCACATGCTGCAGGAGCACCAGAAAAAGGAATAAACGCTGCTGATGCGATGACCATTGCTCAAACAGCAATCGGACTAATGCGGCCGACTATGCGGACTACTGACAGAGTGCACGGCATCATAACTAAAGGAGGGGATGCGCATAACATAATCCCTGAATTGGTTACCGCAGATTATGCTGTTAGGGCTAAAACCGTAGATGATCTAAACGTTGTATACGAAAAAACTATGCGTGCATTTGAAGCGGGTGCATTGGCTACGGGCGCTGAGCTCTCCATTGACGGTGGTAGTAAACCTTTCGCACATATGGAACATGACCATGAAATGGCTTCCTTATACAGATTGAATATGGAGACCTTGGGTAGAACATTTGCTACTGAAGAACAAGCTTGGGGAATACCCGTCTCTACGGATATGGGAAATGTTTCGCTCGCTATCCCATCAATTCACCCTGGTATTTCAATTGATACCAAAGGAGCTGCAAACCATCAACCCGCTTTTGCTGATGCCTGCGCTACCGACTCTGCAGACCAAGCAGTATATGACGGTGCGCTTGGCATGGCGTGGACAGCGATTGATATTGCTAATAATGAAAATTTACGCGAGCGACTTCTGAAAAGGAAATAACATTGGCGCATTATTTTTCGAGTACTACAAAGAAGTTAGGTAGCAAGACTAGTCCAATTAAATTATTTTGCAGTTTACTTCTTTCAATATTTTTGATGTTTTTCTTGTTTGCATGCACTGATGGTTCAACACCCGAACCGATTAGCTATACGGAACCGCAAAACGGCGGCATGGATATTATTCTTAAAAATTCAGCATTTGTACCTGGAAACCTGAAGTTCAAGGCTGGCGAAGTTGTAGAATTAAGATTAAAGTCTACTGATGAAGCTCATACCTTCTCTATTGAGGAATTGGGAGTTAATTGGATGATACCGAAGACTGATGATCCAATTGTTAAGGAGTTTGTTTTCAATACACCAGGAACTTATAGTTTGATTTGCATAATTGCCGGCCACGCATCCGCTGGTATGGTGGGCGAGGTCTTGGTACAGTAAAGTACAGGTTTTAGAAAAGGAGAGCCATTATGGAGGTTTACTTAGACCTAATGAGAGTTGGGCATATCTTCAGTGGGATACTGTGGATAGGCCTCTTGTATTTTTATAATTTCGTGCAAGCTCTTGCACTCCCCAAAATGGATGCATCAGCGAGGCCTCACTATCAGACCTCAATATTGCCGTTCTCTCTCAATATATTCCGTTGGGCCTCACTCTTCACGTTGCTTTTCGGAATAGCATTCATTATTGGGATGGGTATTGATCAGGGCAGAGTCTATTGGGAAAGCGCCCGGTTCTATAACATTATTATCGGTGGCGGTATGGGAATCATAATGGCCTTCAACGTATGGTTCATTATCTGGCCTAATCAACAAAAGATTATCGCTGCAGTAAGTGACACCCTTGCGAATGGCACAGCAGCCCCTGCTGAACAGCCTAAGTGGGCTAGGACGGCATTACTAGCTTCACGTACAAACACGATGTTGTCGCTTCCAATGTTGTTCTTCATGGTAGCAGCAAGGAATTTGCCGAGCCTTTGGGGTTAGTCAAAAAAGTTAAGAAAGGACTCATGCTATGAAGAATCCGCTCGATACAGTAAAGGGAACTTTGATATCTGGAGTTGCGATCACTGTGGTGATTGTAGTTATCATCAGAATCTTCTCCTAATTTAAGCAAATTAACTAACAGGGCCAATCTCAAGATTGGCCCTGTTAGCGTTATACCTTCCATCTATTTCCCCGACCCAGATCTGCATCAGTCCCCGCATGTTTGCTCTTTGATTCAGATCGATCTTCAGGCAATTTCCTTGAGTACCTCTATAGCCATACTTTTTGCAGATTGAATATCTGCTTCAGTATGTACAGAAGAAACAAATGTGGCCTCAAATTGAGAAGGTGCCAGATAAATGCCCCTTTTCAGCATTCCATGAAAGAAATTTGCGTATAAATCCGTATCGGATTTAGCCACTTTGTCCCATGAAGTAACGGGCCCATCAATGAAGAATGCTGTCAGCATCGAGCCTACTCGATTCACCGTAATACCGACTCCTGATTGCTTTGAAGCCTCGGTAATGCCACCTTCTAATAATGCACCTAAATGCTCAAGGTTTGCATAAACACTTTGATCCTTTAGAGCCTGAAGGCATGCAATTCCAGCAGAAACAGCGAGGGGATTTCCTGAAAGGGTACCTGCCTGATACGTACTGCCCAATGGGGAAACCATGCGCATGATATCTTCTCTACCACCATATGAACCTACAGGTAGACCTCCACCAATAATTTTCCCTAAGCAAGTTAAATCCGGACGTATGCTATACAAGGATTGAGCGCCTCCATTTGCTACGCGAAATCCCGTGATGACTTCATCAAAAATTAACAATGTGCCGTGTTGTATCGTGAGAGCTCTTAGATCTTCTAAAAATCCATTGGCTGGTGGCACCACACCCATGTTACCTGCTATGGGTTCGATAATTACCGCTGCTATTTGGTTTGGGTATTGGTGGAATATAGCCTCAACAGTGCCTATGTCATTGAACTCAGCAACACACGTATCTTTAGCATGTGATATTGGTACACCCGAACTTGTAGGCGCACCATGAGTTGTAGCTCCAGATCCTGCTTTTACTAATAAGCTGTCAACGTGACCATGGTAGCAGCCATTAAATTTGATGATTTTGTCTCTGCTGGTGTAAGCCCGTGCTACCCTGATCGCGCTCATTGTGGCTTCTGTGCCAGAGCTAACTAAGCGCAGCATCTCCATAGAGGGCATAGAGGATTTGATCATGCTCGCTAGTTCAACTTCTCCTTCAGTTGGAGCACCAAATGAAGTTCCGTTAGAAACTGCGTTTTGAAGCGCACTGACAATTGATGGATGTGCGTGACCCAAAATCATTGGCCCCCACGATCCCAGAAAGTCTAAATATTCATTCCCGTCAACATCTGTTACATACGCCCCGTTGCCTTTTGAAAGGAAAAGAGGAGTCCCACCAACTCCACTAAAAGAACGTACAGGTGAATTCACGCCCCCCGGCATTAAACCAAGGGCAATGTTATAGAGATTCTCTGATTTGCTGCTCTTCACAATTATCCTAGCGCAAGTTGTACTTGAAGTGCCGTTGGATCATTTAATGTTGAACGGAACTTGCTAAATTGGCTTATTAACGCCCATCGATTTTTATATACAGCTAATCGAGATTCCAATGGATCAAGAAAAGATGATTCAAAATTCAAAACACCATTTACTGCAAATCTTTCGTAAATCCCTGAAGGTAAAATCCATGCAATATTTTCATCAATACTTTCTATAGCCACAACGAATAGGTGAGGCTTAGACCTTTTAAATGAAAGCTTATAGCTGGTGCCTTCCAACTGCTCAGCAAGTAATAATTCGACATACTGACCATCTCCAACTCTAGCTAATAATACTTCTTCAGATCTAGGAGCCAAAGGTGAGAACAATGCAACTTTATTACTTGTTAACTGATCTATGATGTATTGCCAAGACGCTTTCCCGGAATCATTCATCGATTCCTTCTTTCAATACTCGGGCAAGGTCTTTAGCAAAATAAGTGATGATCAAATCAGACCCCGCTCTTTTTAGTGAGGTCATGGTTTCCACAATTGCTGATTTTTCGTTTATCCAGCCATTTGCTCCAGCAGCTTTCAACATGGCGTATTCACCAGAAACGTTATAAGAAGCAATTGGTAGCGTAAAGGAATTTTTTGCTTTTGAAATCACATCTAAGTAGGCTAATGCGGGTTTGATAAGGATTAAGTCAGCACCTTCAGCTACATCCAGTTCTATCTCTCGCATCGATTCGCGAATATTACCGCCATTCATTTGATACGCTTGCCTGTCACCTTGTTTGGGACTTGAACCAGCAGCTTCTCGGAACGGACCATAAAATGAGGAATAGGCTTTAGCGGCGTAAGCCATAATGCCCACTTGATTGTAACCCGCATCGTCCAGCACCTTCCTGATCGTCCCGACTTGGCCATCCATCATTGCTGATGGCGCTACTATGTCAGCTCCTGCTGTAGCATGGGAAATCGCGATTTCCCCTAACAGATCTAATGTCGCGTCATTATCAACACCAGCATCATTTAAGACCCCACAATGGCCGTGGTCTGTGTATTCACACAAACATACATCAGTCATTACCACAATCTCCGGATCGTGGCTTTTTATTGCACTTATTGCTTGTTGAATAATGCCGTCAGATGAGAATGCTTCTGATCCCTGTTGATCTTTAACTTGCGGAAGACCAAATAATAAAACGGCACGAATTCCGAGTGCTGTAATTTCTGTAACTTCTTGAAGAAGCTGGTCAATCGAAAATTGAAATTGCCCAGGCATTGGCACTATCGGTTGCCGTATACCTTGGCCGTGTGTCACGAAGAAAGGCATGACAAGGTCACTGACATGTAGCCTTGTTTCCGAAAAAATATCTCTCAAACCTGCAGATTTTCGGAACCTACGTAATCGCATGTAAGGAAAATTAGCGTTGCTACTTGAAGTCATAGGCACCATTATATTAATTTTCTTGAGCGTAGTCCTATTTTTGCCCAAAACTGTTGAGAATAGCTGATACTAATCCAGGAATAGTGCTTTCTTCGGCTTCAGCTGTCACTTCGAATCCTAAGTCTCTAACAGTCTGAGATGTAATTGGCCCTATAGAGGCAATACGTATCTCTTTAAGCAAAGCCATATCGCCACCTAGCATAGCTTTGAGATTACTTACTGTAGAAGAGCTAGTAAAAGTCACCATATCTAATGTTCCAGATGTAATGATTGAGTTTGCACTAATTATTTCATCTTTGGGGATAATAGTTTTGTAGGTGACTATAGCATCGACGAGTGCACCACTCGTGACCAGACTATTTCTTAGGGTTTCAGGTGCAAGATCAGATTGGGGCAAAAAGACACGCTGGTTTTCAAGGCTCATTTTTTTAAATTCTTGAGCCATAGAATCTACTGTAAAAGTTTTTGGAATAAAATCGGCGTTTATCCCGTATGTTAGTAAGCTAGATGAAGTAGCTGGACCAATTGCGGCTACACCGATGCCTTTGAAAATCCGTGAGTCCATTCCTAATTTATGCATAAAATTGAATACGGATTCAACTGCATTTGCACTTGTGAATATCGCCCAGGAATAATCTTCGATGTTCTTTAATGAGTTTTCCAATTCTTTGTTTTTAGCGACGTTTTCTATTTCTATTGTCGCAAGCTCTATAGCATTTGCACCCAATTCATTTAGGGATTGGCTTAGCAAACTTGCTTGATTTCTTGAACGCGTGACCAGAATGTTTTTACCCGCTAGGGGCCCTTGCTTAAACCAACTAATCTGTTTAGCCATCTCGACTACCGGACCTATGACAATGACTGCGGGGGAACTAATACCTGAGTTCTTTACTTTTTCACTAATGTTACTGAGTTCCCCGAAAACAGCGCGTTGTTTATGCAAAGTCCCCCATTGAGTAACAGATATTGGAGTGCTTGATGATTTTCCATGTCGTATAAGCTGTTCAGTTATTTGCTTAATTTTCCTTAAGCCCATTAGAAGGACAAGAGTACCGGGAATAGAAGCTAATTTTTCCCAGTCCAAAGCAGATTCCTTTTTGTTCGGATCTTCACTACCGCTTACTACTGTAAAAGATGTTGCTAATCCACGTTGAGTGATCGGTATCCCGGAGTATGCTGGTGCAGCTATAGCAGATGTAATTCCAGGGACTACTTCCGCAAAAAGCCCAGCTTCAAAGATCGCCTGTAATTCCTCACCACCTCTACCAAATACAAATGGATCACCTCCCTTGAGGCGGACAACATTCTTACCTGACTTAGCCGCTTCAATCATGGCTTGGTTGATCGTCGTTTGTGAATCTCCAGAATCTGTAGGGTCTTTGCCCACATACAAAAATTGTGCATTCTTTTTTGCGTGAGCCAACAGTTCACTATTTGCAAGCCTGTCATAAATTATTAAATCAGCACCTGCTAAGGCCTTTTGACCTTTCAACGTCAATAGCCCTGGATCACCAGGGCCAGCACCTACGAGTATTATTTTCCCAAAATTTTCAGAACTCATCACGGAACATTATAATTTATTTAGACCCATTAATTGATCTGCCCCTTGGTCTACTAATTCTGAGAATGCTGCCTTACCAGCAATTTCGGGATCATTAATCGACCCTGTCACTTCGACCCTGTAACTTTGGGAACCATCAAGTGCAGTCACAGTAGCAAATAAGTTCAAAAGATCATTGCTGACTTCAGCGTATGCACCGATTGGTAACATGCACCCAGATCCAGCGGCTTTTAATAATGAGCGTTCAGCTTCAACAGAAACGACAGTTGCTTTATCAGATAGATTCTTCAACACTTTTAGTTTCTCAAGATCTTCCGTTCTGAATTGAATGGCAATTGCTCCTTGCCCAGGTGCTGGTGTGAGAATTCGCGTGGAAAAGTATTCTGAAACTTCACTTGCCATCCCTAATCGTTCAAGCCCAGCTGCAGCAAGGACCACACCATCGTAGTCAGCACTTAGCGCTTTTTTCACTCTTGTTTCAACATTTCCTCGAATAGGTAGATATTGAAGAGTAGGTCTACCATGTTTTAACTGAGCTTCTCGTCTTGGACTTGAAGTTCCTATTCTGGCCCCATCGGGCAAATCTATTAGAGTTTTTGACCACTTGTTAATTAATACGTCACGAGGATCAGCGCGCTTTAACACAACAATTGTTTTCAAGCCTTCCGTTTCGATTGTCGGCAGGTCTTTTAAGCTATGTACTGCAAGGTCAATCTTATGATCGAGAATTGCTTTTTCTAACTCACTAGTAAATGCACCAAGGCCAAGTTGAGGCACCATTTCATTGGGCTTTAGGTCGCCCTCACTTTTGATTTCAATAGTAGAGATGTTGAAATCTTCTCGAATTTCATTGATTGCATCGACTACCATTGAAGTCTGAATTAGAGCTAGGCGGCTGCCTCGTGTACCTATGCGCAATTCTGTCATCATTGCACTACGTTAAGTAGGAATCATCATTAATGTCAAAGAGTTCTCTTGCGGCTTGAGTCAATCTTTGGTCATTTCTGTCTTTTAATTTCCTCGTTGGTTGGTCAAGAATTTTGGTTACTATAGATTTAGTTAGCTTATCTATTGCTTCACGCTGATCATCTGACAATTCTGACAACTTATTCAACGACCGATTCGTCTCGGCCTTTCTTATACTTTCTACTTGACTGCGAATACTTTTGATTGTGGGAATTACTTCCTGAATCCTCCACCACTCCCTGAATTCATCCATTTCCCTTTGGACAATCTCTTCGGCCTTTATTGCTTCCGATTCGCGTTCTTTTCGATTTTCTTCAGCGACAAGCTCAAGATCATACATAGTGTACAGGTGAACATTTGGTATTTTTGCGACGTTAGGGTCGATGTCACGAGGCATGGCCATGTCCAAAATTACTAAAGGACGACTCAGCCTTTGCCTCATTGCAATTTCAACCGAATCTGCTTCTACAATTAGTCCTGGCGATCCTGTTGCACTAACGATTAAATCGGATGTCTCAAGTAGAGATACCAAATCTGAGAAGGGAGCAGTATTTCCTCCGAGCTGATTCGCAAGAAACTGGCCGTGGGCTTCAGTACGGTTCACGACGGTTAAATTCGATACACCAGCATCATTTAGAGCTTGGCCTGCTAATTTGCTAGCATCACCTGCACCTACAATAACACCCTTGATCGACTGAATATCGTTCATGATCCGTTTAGCAGTTTCGATAGCAGCTCTGCTTACAGATAACGCGTTTCTCCCAATTTTAGTTTCTGTTCGAATTCTTTTGCCAACCCTAAGTGCATTATGGAAGACATGAGCTAGAACACCACTGGCTAGACCGGCTTCACTTGCTAAAGAGTATGCATGTCGAACTTGTCCTAGAATCTCAGATTCTCCAACAATTAAAGAATCTAGCGAGCCCGCTACTCTGTATAAATGTTCTACTGCCTGATCATCTCGCAATTGATATAAAGATTGGCCTAGTTGGTCTGCCTTCACTCCAAATTGGCATTCGATGAAGCGATCAATATCTTGAGAGGCTTTTTCTTGGTTATCCGCTGTTGTATATATTTCTGTACGGTTGCAGGTAGAAAGAATAACTCCTCGATCCATGTAGTCTCCTAATTCTCGAAGTGCTACAGGAAGTTGTTCGCTCGTTAATGCAAGTGCTTCACGAACTGAAAATGAGGAATTACGGTGATTCAGTCCAGTAACGAATATGCCCATTCTTTACTTTCCTTCGAGTTGACCATCGCTCAATGAGGTCAATAGTTTTGATTTTGCGCTACTAAAATCACCTGATTTGATTAGGTCTAATAATTGATCGTCTAATGCTTTTTGCCAAAGTTCAGGAGAAGGAGATATAGACTCCTTAACCTCACTTCTGACTTCCGCAAGCAAATATGCAGCATCGGCCCAAGGCATACAGTTACAATTTTCGCTCTCAAGAGACTCGCGTAACTTCCTTGCAAGAGCTGGACTTTTCCCGCTTGTTGAAATGGCCACAGTTACGGGACCTCGTTCAATAATTGATGGTGCGATAAAATCACATAAATCCGTCACATCTACGACATTTAACAAAACTTTCTCAGCAGAAGCTTCATCACGGATTTGACGATTAATATTAGTATTATCAGTCGCTGCTATGGCGATGAATGCGCCATCAAGATCCCCTGAAGAATAGTCTTTTTCAATCAATTCTACTTGACCGGAACCAGCTAAATCTTTAATAAGTTCGGTCGACTTAGGACTGATGATTCGTACTTGAGCTCCTGCGCCTAAAAGTTGCTGAACTTTCCCTTCAGCAACATTCCCTGCACCAATGACTACGCAGAGTCTGTCTTTGATATCTAAGTATGCAGGGTAGTAGCGACTCAAACTGCCACTCCTTCAAGTGCGGCTATGTACTCATCTTCAACAAAATAACGGACTCTAGTTTTTTTATATTCCCTAGTGCTGTAGAGCATCTGATAGTCAGTAATCCCAGTAAGCTTTGAAATTTCTCCTACTACATCTTCGCACTGCTGGTTGTTGGTTGCATGGATCATGGTGAAATGAGTGTATTCCCAATCAGGGAATGTAGGCCTCTGATAACAATGAGTCACCCAAGGGTTTTCTGCCATTTGCATGCCCACTTCAACCGAACGATCATCAGGTACTTTCCATACAACCATCGGATTCGACTTAAAACCAGCTCTTCGGTGATACAAGACTGCACTGAAACGACGCATCAATCCTCTTTTTTGAAGATGTATAGCGTAATCAAATAATTCTTGAACAGTTAATCCTAAACGACCAGCACTAGTACTGAACGGGAAACTTTCTAAAGGCAGGTCTTCTTGAAGTTCTCGAATTACCTCAATATCGAAAGAACTAAGCTCTTGGGCTACATTCCAATCTGCAGTAGGGATATTGGTAGTTCCGTTCGAAACACCAGAGAACCCATCTGGTGAGTAATACTTATATGCAGCACCTTGCTCTTTAACCATGTCGAAGTTAACACCAATTTTGAAGAACCGAATTGTGGGCATAATCCGAGCAGCTTCTGCTCCCGTAATCTCAGCCATCTTCTCAATTGTTTGATTTAATTCATGATGGGGTGGAACAGCTAAAGTGAACCATAGATTGAAATAACCATTACGAGCATAATTATGACTAACGCCCGGGTGACGATTGATAATTCTGGCAGCTTTATCAATTTTCCCTGACGGATACCTAAAAGCGACCAACGTTGTTTGGTAACCTAATTTCCTTGTGTCAAAGATTGCACCAATTTGACGAACAACGTTTCTTTTTTTAAGAGCGTATATTCTCTGAAGTGTTTCTTCTTCGTCGATACCTAGCTCTGAAGCTATATGCGCATAGGGATTTTGAACCATTGGGAAGGAAGATTGTAGAATATTCAACAAATTTTTATCGATTTGGTCTATATATGATCTTACGGCCACTAGGATCTCCCAATATTATTAGTCTGCGGTGTTAATTGTGACGTTGTGATTGCTGTAGGAATCAAGATTTCATTGGCAACATTTCCGTCAATCGAAGGCTACAAGTTAAGGCTGAGAGAGTCAATGTGTCACAAGAAAATATACAATTCTAATTCAGGAAAGATTCGTACCTCCGAGGCTAGATTTTTTTATGGGCGAAGATGAAGTAAACAGGATAGTTGTAGTATCGCTTTTATTTATTGGCGTGTTTGCAGCGCTAATGGTCGCATATAGGTTTTTACCTTTTCAAGTATGGATAGGCATGTGGCTATTGGTTTTGGCGTTCAGTGTGGCTGCTGCTGGAGAACTCGCTATCTTTGCTACAATTTTGGGCTTAGGTGTCATAAGTATCTATAAGGCACCTGGTAAGTTCGATTGGGATGGTTCTGGGCATCTTCTTGGTGTCATTCCAGGATGGAGTAGAGAACGGCTAATTCAGATCCATTTTTATGAGTTTGCAGTATTGCTAGGCGCTTATCTCGGTTTATTAGCTGGCAGGTTTGTGTTCGAGGAATGGAACTCCGTTTCTCTTTTCTGGAGAACCATTATTGAGTTATTTAGCATATGGTTTGTTCTATTAACATTTCGAACAATATTGCTTAGGACGATACTGCACCCAGCATCAATCGAACGTTATCAAAGAGGGAAACAGATAAAAGAACAAGAGAAAGCTAACGAAGTGAAAACACGCACGAAAAAACATCTGGAAGATCGTTATGGAAATGTGCACGAATCCTGGCGGCGTCCGCCTTCATGATACCTTCTCACCTTTAATGAATTGGGTCACTGCAGTATTGAAAAGTTCCGGTTTTTCCCAATGAGCCCACCAACCGGTTTCGGGCATCAATTTGAATTGAGCCCCTGGAATTATTGAAGCAATCCTCTCTCCTGCGTCGGGCCCAAGTCCGCTATTCCCATCACACCACAGAACTAGAACAGGCAGTTTAATTTTCGATATATCTTCTTCTGTATAGTTGTAACTGTTTGAATTTTGCCTAGTGTAGTACTTACGCTGGCCGTTATTGGTAGATTCACGGGAGTAATGTGCAAGGCGAATATCTACGAGTTCATCAGTAACGCGTTCAGGATGATCTCTGTGCATCACCATGAGTAGCCTTGCATGGATTGCTTCCCAGTCCGGGGAATCTAATAATTGGAGGGTCCTTTCGCGCATTGTAATTCCTCCAACAGGAGGAGCAGGAGGAGCAAAAGTTCCTTCTTTTAGGTTGACAGCTATTCCAGACTCAAATATCACACCCTTTAACCTCTCTGGATGATTCATAACTAATGGCGTTATTCCTGATCCGCCACCAGCTTCACCATGAATCCATATCTGATTCAGGTTCATGGCATTAATTAAATCAAGTAGTTGGTCGGAAACTTGAGAATTAAAATCATCTATAAGGTCAGGGACACTAGAGAGTCCATGGCACAACATTTCAACGCCGATAACATGAAAGTGCTTAGCCAGTGGCATTACGTTGTAAGCAAACGTTTCCAGGTGTCCACCACCACCATGAATCATAACTAATGTTTCTGAATTTTCACTTCCCGCTTCTACGATTCTGCTTCGGTACTTCTCACCTTGAATAAATTTAACCTCAGCTCCTAATAGTGCAGTCCAAATACTTTGTGTCATTAATTTTCCTCAGTGTAATCGTAGCGTTCCATTCCATGCATAACTCTAATTTCTTCTGAACGTGGAGGCCTAGATCGGAGTCCCTCCCAGTGAAGCTCAAGTGACTCTTGATCAGCCCATTTTTCAAGAAGCATAAAATTGTCTGGGTTCTCAATATCTTGGAAATACTTGAACTCAATGCACCCTTTTTCATTCTGAACTCGAGCCGCATTTTGTTTTGACTCTTCTATTAACACTTCCCTTTTGCCAGGCAGCGCTTGCATAGATACGACTAATCTAATACCCATTTCCCCTCACTTTCCTTATCATCATTAATATTGCTGAAGTTTTATCCATTAGCGTGATGGATACTTTGGCACCTCGAATGCTAGATCATCAATTCTACTTTCAAGTAATTCAATTTTCTTTTGTTGGTGGTTAACCCTTGCCTCTAGAAATGAAACTTCCCTATCAAGTTCATCTATCCTTTTTGATGCCATAGAGTCGAAGGCTTCACGCGTAGTTATCTCGCTTTCAAAAATTTT
>CAYMJY010000030.1:0-15794 GCA_964391355.1 uncultured Dehalococcoidia bacterium
GGAAGGGCACCTGAAGAATTAGGAGAGGAGATATTATCCTTTGTACAGGATATAAATCCTCCTAAGTTATCATCTTTTTGGAGAAATAAAAAGACAATTTGGAGGCTACTTAAAATTAGGCCTAAAAAGGTTAGAGGCTCTATAGTTCAACAAGAACAAAATAAATATAATCTTAGTGATTTGCCTATTTTAAAATGTTGGCCAGAAGATGGAGGTAAATTCATAACATTACCACTAGTAATTTCAAAAGATCCTGAAGATAACACCATGAATATGGGGATGTATAGGATGCAAGTTTATGATTCGCTAACTACTGGTATGCATATGCAAATTCAAAAGGGTGGTGGTTTTCATTATAGAAATGCTGAAAAATTAAACCAACCACTTGCACCTAATCCTCCTCCATGAAGGAAAACAATGGAGTCCGGGTGTTCTTCTCCCGCTTCGTGATAATGGATATTTATCCCATCAATTTCAATGTACTTTTCTGTATTTTCGTATGTAAGTCTTCCAGTCTGGGTCTTACCGGTGGTATCGTGTCTAAATGGCATGGAGGCAATCTCCGAATTAAATTAACGCTAATAATGCGCAAACTCAGGCTACACGCGGAGATTATTAAGGTCAATGCCACTAAAATTTGAAAATATTTTGATCTAAAAAGACGAGGTGTGAAAGTGAAATTCCCAACAGGGCAAGGAATGAACCGTGATCCCAATTATCAAGGGCCTAGAGGACTGGGTTTCCTTGGGTTAAGTACTGACATAGTTAACTGGCCTCAAACTATTGCCCAGTGGTGGGGTACAGCATTCCTATTAATGTTTTTTGCCTTGCCTTGGGGTATTTGGGGAGCGCTATTTGACCAGAATAGATACGGTGGCTCTTGGATGGTAGCGGCTTATTCTTTGATAACCGTATTGTTTTTGCTAATGTCTTGGGTTTTGAGAAACGAAAAGTCAGAAGATACTCCTCAATTAACTCTATCAATACTAATTGGACTGCTCAGTCTTCCTGGTGCTTTGTGGTTTTTGATTTTCCGTACATTTTCTGATGGCCAATGGTTCGCAGGAATCATAATAATTTTTCTAAGCTTAATCTTGCTTAATCAGATCTTCAGGTCTTGGCAGTTGATGCTAGTAATAGGTCTATTTACTGAACAACCCAGGTTATTGGAACCACCTGAAGAGTATAAAGAGCAGGTAAGCAAGTACAGACGGAAAAATAATTAATACTGCAAACCAGTTTCCTCTCTAGTACGAGTGAGCGTATCAATAGCAGAATGTACAAGCACTTTGGCCGCACTAACTAAATATGGTGCATAAGCCCCAGACATAGTGAACCCTTTTTGTAAATCTATAGGCATTTCTGGGTTTGGAGGAGCACCTGAAATCCTTGCTGTTGGAATTCCCCAAGTTCGCAAAATTCCGGCTTCTGTTTGGCCCGCACTTTGTCCCTCGTATTCCTCACTCTTATCACCTTCTAGGGCCTGAGCAGCTCGAATTGCTGACTGTATGATCCAGTTCTCTGGGGTTGTACGTCCCCCAGGCATTGCAACGTACATATTCCACTCTGCTTTCATTCCAGGGTACTTTAGAAGAATACGAGCCATTATTTCATCAAACCAATATTTGACTTCCATCGGAGCTGTCCAAGGTGCTGGTCGAATATCGAGAGAGATCTCTGAAATAGCAGGAGACCAATTGGGTTTGTTCGGGGATCCAGTTTTCAGGGCATTAGCTGCCATTGCAGGTCTATACGACCCGGCTTTAGCCATTTTTAAATATTCTGCTGCTGCTGCATCTAGTTCCATTATGATACGAGCGGTATCGGTAAGAACCCTGTATGCAATCGCGCGATTTCCCGTCGCATAGGGATTATCCGCACGACTTTCAGTAGCCATGTAATCAGGATCCCCAAGTACTCTTACCCTGAAATAACACATCCCAGGTTCTTCCCAGGATACGTGATAGCCGGGTTTGTGAAAAAGGGCATAATCTCCAGTAATTCCATTTGTGAGTGAATGTATCAATCCCTGGCACAATCCGATATTTTTCCGAGGCTCATTATCTGGAGAAAGGGCGGGTGCACCGCCTGCTAAAGTTGCGGCTAGCAGAGTGCCTTTTAAAGGAACTTTTGCTTTATGCAAAGCCTCAACGGCCATCATTATCGAAGTTGCCATGCCTTTATCATTTAATGAACCTAACCCTATTATGGTTTGACCTTCTACCACAGCTGGTCTGGTATTGTCCCTTCTCATAGGATCTCCCCATTGGTAACCGTCTTCTTTAATATCTCCCGTCCAATGGGTGTCAATTGGGCAATTCATTAGTAACGTAGGACCAGATCCGTCTCCCGAAAGAGTCGCAATAGCATTACCTTGATGTTCGTCCATTTGCTGGTAATTCGCATTAATTCCAAGGTTGCGCCAGTAATCAACGACAAAGTTATTTACTTCTTTCTCATAACCAGTTGGACTGTATATATTTACAAGATTCACATCTATATCAATTGCCTTTTTGGCATCTATAAAACTCCAAGCTTTTTCTACCCATTGTTGTTGTTGGGAAGACCACGGAACTTTTTGAACCTTTACTTTAGCTGGGGCCGAAGATGGGTCTTTTAAGAATGCTTGATGCTGATGCAGAAGTTGAGATGCGGTAGTAGGCTTTGTAGGCATATAAACAGACTCCTAGTGGAATTTCCTATTAGTATTTATATTACTTTACCGGCGCTCTTAAAGACATAGTGATATGCTCGCTAATGCGGACTTACTTTTAAACAGAGGATCGTTTGGTAATAAAAGCCTTTACTAAAATATTAGTTGCTTTAGATGGCTCATTAACTTCGGAGTCGTCTCTTAGGTTTCTTGAGGCAGTATTACCTGAAAAAGGAACTACTGAGATCTTTTTGATTACTGTAGTAGAAACAACCGACCAATATGATTTGGACGCAGCCGAGTCATATTTGGGAAGTTTAATTAAAGATCTTGAAACAGACCTCCAAACATTCAAAAGAGAATTAATGTGGAATACGGAGGCAATCGGTATTTCAACATTAGAACCAGGTAGACCTCCATCGAAAAAATATATTGCCGATGCCATATCGGAATTCAGTCATTCCAACTCAGTGAACCTACTCATTATTGCCAGTAATGGATGGTCAGGTAGCGACAGATGGCTTGTGGGCCCCGTTGCGGAACACGTTATTCAAAACACCCAAGCTTCAGTCATGTTAGTCAGGGGAGATTTCGTGATTCAGTCTAATACTCTAGATGTCAGAAATATTTTGGTGCCACTTGATGGATCTCAGAATGCGGAAATGGCATTCGAATTAGCAGGCAAGATTTTACATAACAAATCCGATTCTAATGCAATGATGGATATTGTTTACGTCCGCCCTCCAAAGGAAGGCCCGGCTAGCAAGTATATGAGACCTAATTTTGATTTCAGAGCACTTCCACATGGTGATGAGTTGAGTTACATGAGCGAACTAACTCAAAATCTTCCTCAAAACAGTTTCAGGATAACTTTAAGAGAAGGAGATCCTGGACCTAATATCAGCGATGTTGCTAATGAAATCGGCACTCAGTTAATAGTAATGACTTCTCACGGAAGAAGCGGCGAATCGAAATATAATTACGGGAAAGTAGCTGACGACGTGATGCACACTTCACCTGTTCCAGTTTTAATTCTACGGATAGCGAATGACTATGCTTCTTGAAACTCTGCCAATGCGTCAAATTTAGGTTCGAGTCCTAAACCTGGTGCTTCTGTCAGCGTGGTTTTTCCACCATCAGGGCCAGGGGGATTTTCGAAAATCATCTCTCCAGCTTTCCACATCAGATAGTGAAATTCCACTCTCCATCCGTTGGCCATAGCCGCCTGTAAATGCATATTATGGTGAGGCCAACCCCCACCATTCGCAATCATCAGGTTGAAAGCTTGTGCCATGGCAGCAACTTTCACCCCTTCAGTAAACCCCCCGCAATAAACGACGTTTGGTTGCAAAATATCTACAGCACTATTAACTAGCAACTCTCTGTACCTGAAGCGATGACCTTCATTTTGCCCAGCTGATATTGGAACACTGGTTCGCATTCGCAAATCATGCAATAAACGGGCATCGTTACCATAAACGGGCTCTTCAAACCATTCGATATTGTGATCCTCAACGGCTTTTGCCAGTTTCAGTGCGTCCGTGAAATTGAACAAGTAATTCGCATCCATAGAGAGCTGAATGTTATTGCCCACAGCCTCTCTGACAGCAATAACTCTACGAGCATCTTCTAGAGGATCATTGGCATCATTAATGCCGACTACCATTTTGAGTTTGTCCTCACCTTGAGCAACAAAAGTTTTTGCGACTTGCACTAATTGATCAATGTTGTACTCTAGCAAACCGAAAGTTATGTATGCAGGAACGGTTTTTTTAGCACCACCCAAAAGTCTCCAAACTGGTTGGTTTAAAAACTTTCCCCTAATGTCCCACAAAGCAATATCTACTGCACTGATTGCTGAGCTCCACGTGCCAGTTTGTGCTCGTGGATTTAAATCTACAAACAACTCATGCCATATTCTTTCAGTTTCTGTTGGATCTTGGCCTAGTATTTTCGGGGCCACTTCACGATTTATAAATTCTGCAACCGCAAAGCGTTGTATCGGGCCAGTGAGTCCATAACCAACAATGCCTGTGTCCGTTTCTATTTGAACAAAAACAATAGGTCTGGGAAAAGTTTCTGCTAGTAGTGGTGCGGGTACAGGAATATCATGAACAGAAGCTGCTACTCTTGTTATTTTCATACTGATTCTTTTCGGGCGATTGCCTAAAAGGCAACCGCCCATATTAATTGAGTTAAATCTATCCGATAAAGTCGCTAATTAATTTGGTGATTAGCTCCGGGTGCTCCCAGTGCAAGTTATGTGTGGCACCGGGGATCATGTCAAATTTAGTATTTGGTGCGACCCATGGCTTGGATCCTTTTCCAGGGTTATGTCCGGTTGATTCCCACTCTTCGGTCCAAGTAGGACCTGGGTCAATTCCTTCGGACTCACCCCAAATGAAATAGACAGGGCACTTCATGAAGGGCAATCGCCTTTGTAGTAAATAAGACTTTCGTACGTCAGCATCTGCCATTTGATTCACAAGAGGACGCAGTCCATCTACAGCACCATCACGGTTAGCGTATTTCAGCATTTGGAGGCCCATCTCGCCTGCCATTTCTTCGGTAAGGCTTGAGCCCTCGTAAACACTGTTCATGTTAGAAGCTTTTGTACTTTCAGCAGTAGGAGCTTGGTATCCTGAAACAGAGGCTACTGGTGTAGCGTTCATTCCGGCAGACCCAATGCCTGTTAAGCTTAAAACTCGATCAGGACTCTCATAGGTTAAGATTCCACCAAACCAAGGTCCTGCACTATGCCCAACGATGTGAACTTGTTCGAGACCTTTTATGTCAAGAAATTCCCTAATGCCGTCTACAATTACATCGAACGTTGGACCATTTCCTAAAACACGATCACTGTTCCCGAAACCCAAATAATCCATCGCGACCACATGGTATTTTTCTGCTAAGGCTTCGAACTGAAACTGGAATGTATCAGCTGATGTGTATACACCCATACCGTGTAATAAAAGTACATCCTTACCTGAACCAGCCTCGTAATAACGTACTTTTCCTTGCGTTAACTGCTCGTACTTTTCGTACTTTGAAAGATCTGGAAGCGCCATTTTCCCCTCCGTAAAATGCTCACATATATATAGTGAGACTACCTAAACCATACAACTCTATGGGTAACGGTGCTAGCCCCCTGCTGCTGATCGTATGTGCATCACTTCAAAAATAAGTGCATGGATGTCAGTATCTCCGGCGTTCTCGAAATGACCCATCCAAGTTCCAAAGGTAGTCGTACTTCCACTTTCGAAAATCTCCTCTGAAATTTCACCACCTCTCTCATGCTTGCTTATTTTGCCACCCCGCAGGAAATAAACGATCGATTCTTGGTGAGAATGTAAGGAGTCTCTTGAACCAACTTTTAAGGTGAATTCAATCAACCTGTTATCACCATGCCATTTAATTAATTTATAATTTTCCGGCGATGACTCTATAGCATCAATGTACGGCATTTATGTCTCCTAAATTATTATTTTCCTACCATTATCTTATACCTCTGGATACCAGGGCCAATATTTCGCTAGAACACCACCGTCAACTGTTAAATTCGATCCAGTTACCATTGAAGAATCATCGGATGCCAAATACAGAAAAGCAGGCAAATAATCGTTAGGGGTTGGTTTTCGCCCAAGAGGAATAGCGTCGTAGTCCATTTTAAACGACCGACGGTCCATCAATTTTGCTTTGGAATTCCTTCTTGAAATTGCTTCTTCATCTTCAGGTTGTGTAGCTGTTGGTGTCATATTATTGACTCTGATCCCATACTGAGCCAACTCCATAGCTACTGACCTGGTGAAATTCAGAACACCAGCTTTTGAAGTTGTGTAACCAACATTACCAGGCTCTCCTTGCCAAGCTGCACAGGTAATTACATTAATTATGCTACCCCTCACTCCCTTTTCTACCATCGATCTTGCAGCGTACTTTGTCCATAAAAACGTACCATCTATTATGGATGCCATTTGTTCTTTGAATTCTAAGTAAGACATATCGAGAACACCCTTAGGATTGATTTGGGCTGCGTTGTTCACCAGAATGTCAACTTTCCCCCATTCGGAAATCACAGTTTCGACAGCGTCAATTACACTGGATTCATCCGACACATCACATGCTATTGGAAGTGCTTGGCCTCCGTTTTTTTGAATTAATTCAGTAGTGCTTTGGGCAGCCTCTAACCTCCGATGGTTGCACGCAACTTTTGCTCCCTCTTTGGCGAAACCCACTGCAATAGCCCTTCCTATATTTGGACCTACTCCGGTAATTATTGCTACTTTATTATCTAATTTCATTTCTCACCTCCATAAAAAGATATATGGTTAAACTACATCAGTATTTCAATCATTGCTGAGTAAAACTGTATTTCTAAATTTAAATTAGAACTTCATATTCCTACAGTGGCGGAGAGTGGAGAATTTTTATGACTATTACCTCAGAAACTCTGAAGCGAATTTTGTCTGAATTCGGAGGAGTTCCAATGACCGACGCTCAACTTGATGACGCTGTTGGGGCTGTTCAGACATGGTTAGACGAGTTAAAAAGATTGGATGAACTAGATTTAGATGTTCAATTTTCGGGAAACTTGTTGAGAACTGACGATGGGGGATTTATACAATGATTTCATCAAATTCATTGCAACACTTGCCAATTACAGAAATAGCCCCCTTAATCAAAGATCGTAAGATTTCTCCCGTTGAGGTTGTAGAAAGCGTGATCGCTCAAGCTCAAAAATTAGCCCATTTAAACAGTTTCATTACACCAATGTTTGATTTAGCAATAGAACAGGCAAGGGCAAGGGAAAGTGCAATTGGAAGGGGCGAGTATAGAGGTCCTCTTGACGGAATACCAATAGGAATTAAGGACAACATAGAAGTTTCAGGAGTAAAGGCCACGGCAGGAACAAAAGCCTTGGATGGAAATATTGCTTCGTCTGATGCGCACATTGTAACCAAGTTAAAAGAAGCAGGAGCAATTATTTTAGGTAAAGAGAACTTGCATGAGCTTGCTGCTGGAGGTCGGTCAAACAACCCTCATTATGGATTCGTTAGAAATCCATGGGACTTAGAAAGAATCCCCGGAGGCTCCAGTGGAGGAAGCGGTGCTAATGTGGCTGCTTGCATCACATTTGCTTCATTGGGCACTGACATTGGGGGTTCAGTAAGATTCCCTGCACACTGCTGTGGAGTTGTAGGGATGAAACAAACATTTGGTCGAGCTAGCCAAAAGGGATTGATGTTTACTAGCTATGACGGAGACCACATCGCCCCGATAACTAGAACAGTGAAGGATAATGCGTTAGTTCTACAAGCATATGCCGGACATGACATAAATGACCCTACAACTGTAAAAATGCCTGTGCCTGATTTTTCAGGGGGCATAGGTAGCAATCTCAAGGGGATCAGAGTTGGAATTCCTAGCAACTATTACTTTGATGTGATTGATGCTGAAGTTGAACTCAAAGTTCGTCAATCAATCAGTGAATTAGAAAAACTAGGAGCAATACCAGTAGACATTAAATTACCCTACACCGAATATGCTGGAGCGTTATGGGTTTTGATGGCTAGCGAAATGTCAGTAACTGCACAGAACTTATTAGAAAATCACGGGCATGGAGTGTCACCTGATTTACTAGTTGGGCTCCTAGCTACTCAATTCATACTAGCGCGCGATTACATTAAAGCTCAAAAGTTAAAAAGGCTAATTAAGGAAGGGTTTGCACAGGCTTTTTCAAAAGTTGACGTAATAGCAACTCCTACTGCACCATTGCCAGCTATCAAAATAGATGATGATGTAGTGAACATTAAAGGTGTTGAATATTCACTTCGATTAACTAGAGACGAAATTATGGGTAGAACTACACACTTATCAAATCGCACAGGGTTACCTTCGATCAGTGTGCCATGCGGTTTCAGTGGGGGAATGCCAGTTGGTTTACAGTTGATTGGTAGGCCGTTTGAAGAAAGTACTTTATACACTGTGGCTGCTGCTTATGAAGAATTATCGCCCAACTACAAAAATCTTCCAGAATTAGCAAAGTAAATAATCGGGTAGCTAGGGATGAATGAATTCTTAAATTTCAATTCAGCTTTGTTAATACTGATTTTGATTGTGGTTGTTCCAATTGTTTTTTTCCTTAAAAACCCAAGGTCTAAAAAAAATGCCCTATTAGTTTTAGTACTCGCAGTATCATTTTCTGGCGTTTATTCATTACTAAATACCAATGATTCGAGTATTTCAAGCATTAATCAGTTGGAAGTGGCAATAGAAAAAAATAAACCGAGCGTAGTTTATTTATATTCAGATAACTGAGTAATATGCCTCAGCGCAAAGTTCGTAGTTGACGATCTTGAAGCAGATTTTGACCAGAAAAACCAACTGTTCTTTAGGTTTAATGTAAGGAGTAAAGAAGGAATTAGAGTATTTCGCGATTATGAAATTTTAGGAACACCCACTATCCTAATACTGGATGGTAGTGGGAAAATTATGTATAAAAGTTATGGTTTCCCCAAGAAAAATGAAATCTTGAGTACTTACGAAAATTCATTCAATTAGGATGTAAACAAGGACCTTAAAATGAAAACCTATTATGAACTATTGGGTATATCAGATACTGCTAACAATAAAGAAATTAATAGCGCATATAAAAAACTGAAAAAGAATAAAAATCTAAACGTAGCTGAACGCCAAATGCTTGATGATGCCTGGAGTGTTTTGGCAGATATTGAAAAGCGAAGAACTTACGATCAGGCAATTAAAGATGCTAGTGAAGAGCAAAACTCTAATTTCCTTGACTCTGTAGCGAGCAATGTTGCGAAAACTGCAGTTCCTCTTCCAGTCAGCACACCGGAAATGGGCCGAGCAGTAGTAATTAATGATAGTGAAACTGCGGGTCAGCTCAACTGGTCTGGCTGGGGAAATGGTTTTAGTTTTAGGTTTGGTAAGATGAATCTTGTTCTGGCGGTATTTTTGGCGTTAATTGTAGATGCTTTGTATTCTGTAGTTTTGTTTAGTGTTTTTGGGCCTGAAACATTAAATGAGATAGTTTTCATGCCCGTTTTTTTAATTAGCATAATAGGAGCACCAATCATTGCTGCGCAGAAGGGCAGGCATTGGCTTTTTTGGTCAATTATTGCACTTGGTGGTGGAATAATGGGACCAATGTTCCCAAACCATGGACCCTTTTCACATGTAGTGCTTCTAACTTTGATATTCGCAATGCCGGGCAAACCCAGATGTCCTAACCCTGAGTGTGGAAAGTTAATTGAACGATTCGTAGCAAGCTGTGCAAACTGTGGAATTGATTTAAGGTCTCAACCGTCTTGATTTAGACTAGTTCTCATGACGAAATGTATATAAGGAGAGAGAATGGCACTGACTTACGAGAGGGCTGAAAGAATAATAAAGGCATCGATCGCAAAAGCTGAAGAAATGAATACTAAAATGGCATTTGCGATCATGGATCAATTTGGTAGGCCTGTTGCAGTTGCAAAAATGACTGGCTCAGGCCCTTTGACTTCTATAGTGGCGCAGGGAAAAGCTAGAGTTTCAGCTAATTGGGGCGATAAAAGTGGTGTGATTGCAGACCGTCTCCCAGTGGGAATTCAAGCTTCTTTAGTTGCAAAATCAGGGGGTGACTTCACGTTTTGGCAAGGAGCTGTTCCGATTTTTGAAAACAATGAGCTTGTAGGTGCTATAGGAGCTAGTGGCGCTAGCTCTGATAAGGATGAAATAGCATGTTTGGCGGGTGCTGAGGTTGAATAGTGCTAGTTGGGGAAGTGCCGGAACTGGCAGACGGGCATGACTTAGGATCATGTGCCCACTGGGCGTGCGGGTTCGAGTCCCGCCTTCCCCACCATTTTATGAATACTGAAAGATCACTTAATAGATTTTGGGATAAAGCGGATAGAGAGAGAATTTACACAATGGCGAGTGTTTTTATTTGTAAATCCTTCTCCTTCAAATATATGACCCAAGTGACCACCACACTTTGAACATTCGATTTCAGTTCGAAACCCGTCAGGATCAGAAAGACGGTTCACTGAGCCAGAGAATTCGTCATCAAATGCTGGCCAACCACAATGCCCATCAAACTTGTCTTCAGATTTATAAAGTTCAGAATTACATTTCTTGCAAATATAAATCCCTGATTCGAAAAAATTATCGTATTCCCCAGAGAATGGAGGCTCTGTACCTCTCATCTCTATGATGTATTGTTCTTGATGAGTCAGTTCATTGAATTTTTCCATTACTTCACCTTCTTATTGGATTGGTAATTATTTCGAGCTACCCAATTCTTCAAAATCCAGTGTCCCTTTTTGTTTGTTTAAAATTGGAGGACTTTGGATAGATAGAAATCTAAGCGAGTCATCTGTGGTAATCACTCCGTGAAATTGACCTTTGTTGATACAAAGTTGCTGCCCAGCACTAACTTGCATTTTTTGATTTTCAACTACTACTGAACCGGACCCTTCCAAAATATACAGCACTGTTTCGGATTCATTGTGTCGGTGAATTTGTGAAGTCTGGTTAGGTTCAACAGAAACTACATCTGCTCCTACAGAATCTTCAAGCAAGGTATTTTCAGTAACTTGAATTACACTAAATATATCTGACTTAATGGGTAATGGAGTTGATTCAGTGATGTCCATAGACCCTCCTTCACGCTACTACCTAGTTCTATCATTAAAGGAATTATTACGATAGGATCAGTCATTAGGTTAATTAAAGACAATCAAGGAGAATTTATGGCTTCGAGCTGGACTACTCTAAATGTAGATGAAGATTCAATGAATGTTTACCTGTCAACACCCACTAACGGGGACAACGCCCCTGGTGTGGTAGTGATCCAGCACGCTGGCGGTGTCGATACTTTTGTTCAGACAATGTGTGACAGATTGTCTTCGGCCGGGTATGTGGCCGCTGCCCCGGATCTTTTTCATAGACAAAAAGACAATATTTTGGAAGAGGTTGCAGCATTGCCTGCTGGGTCTCCAGACCGTTTGCCGAAACTTATGGGTAAACTTGCTCAGTTTAAGGACTCAGAAGTTATTCGTGACGTAGATGCCACAATTAATATGTTAAGAGACCATGAAACGGTCGGTGGTAATCCGTTGGGGATCACGGGGTTTTGTATGGGCGGAAGAGTTGCTTTGTTAATGGCATCAAAAAATCCAGATTTAAAAGCATCTGGAGTGTTTTACGGCGCAATGTTAAATGGCTCTTGGGGAAATGAAGGTGAAACTCCATTAGACCTAGCAGATTCAGTTAATTGTCCTGTAATAGGATTTTTTGGCAATGATGACCAAAACCCCACACCTGAGGTAGTTAAAGAACTTGAATCCATTTTGATAGCCAACAACAAAGAGCATGAATTCCACTCTTATGATGATACCGGCCATGCATTTATGGATTTTTCAAACCCAAATACTTATCGAGAAAATTCAGCACAAGATGCCTGGCCAAAATTAATCAACTTTTTTGATGAAAAATTAAAGAAATAATATAAAAGCTCTGAGGGGAAATGCACAGCATTGTTGGTGTTTTTAATGAACGTGCCAGCGCTGAAGTAGCTGTAAGGCTTTTGGAGCACACAACATACGGAATACGATATGTTGAGCTGATCGGCCCTTTTGACCCTGACACGCCTACTCCTCCTTTGTTGGAACGCGGTGAGTCCATGTTAAGAAACGGACTTAGGTGGGGCATTTGGGGGGCACTTATTTGTGAAATCCCTTTTATTTTATTGTTCATTTTTCTAGCTGCTGACAATGCAGTAAAAATTATTATTCTAGCTACATCTTGGAAATTCGGTGCGGCATTTGGTGGTTGGTTAGGAATGATGTTTGGGTCTGAAAGAGGATTAGACCAAGAGCTTGCTGAGAGCTATTTGAATCGCCTGGATCAAGGAAAATGGATTGTCTCTGCTGATACTGTTGAGAGCCAACAACGTCATGTTCGTGGTGCAATGTTAGAGAGTGGCGCAACAGAAGCGAGAGATATTAGGGGCACTGTTGAGCCTCGACCTAATTGCCATTGGCTTAGCCGTTTCTAATTCCTTTAAATCCCTCTTTCAGTTACGTGTAAAGGTTCAATTTTGATACTGATTCTATCGACACCTTCTTGATAGCCTTGATATATATTGTTGCCGGTGTATTTTGCTGAAAGTGCATCGATTAACTCATTGTCTTTTTTTATTTCGATTACTTTACCGCGAATCCAAAGACATCGATAAGCACTTTCTAGGCCCATAACAGACAAGGCGACTCGTGAGTCTCTCTCGATATTGCGAGTTTTGACTCTCCCAGTTGCTGTATTAATCAAAATATAGCTTCCGTCTGTGTCAACCCAGAGAGGTGTGACCTGTGGAGATCCATCACTCATTAATGTAGCAATATGCGCATAAACTTTTTCATGTAGAAAACTGATTGCACGATTTGATAATTCAACACCCATAGCATCTCCTATTGATTCAAAGATCCTTAATCATCGTAACATGCTCAATTCCAGCCTCAAAGAAGGGTAACCCTGTTTCTTTGTACCCTGACTTAATGTAGAGACTTTTTGTATAGCTTTGTGCATGAAGTAGTATTTTTACAAAACCCTGATTTTCAGATTCGGTTTCCAACGCTTTCAAAATCAATGTAGCAATACCTTTTCTACGGAACGGCTTCATTACTGCAATTCTGCCCACCCTTGCTGTACCAATTTCATCTTCACTGGAACTCAATACTCTTCCCGCCCCTATGTACTCACCCTGATACTCTGCGATCACATGAGTGGCAACTGAGTCGAATTCATCACGTTCTAGATTTTCATCTATGGCCTGTTCTTCAACAAAAACAACCCACCTAATTCTCAATGCAGCAGATAATTCAGCATCCATTTTCACGGTACGAACGATAACTTCCATTAGCTAATTATAAACGCTCAGAATCATTTAACCTTGATGCGTTCGCATAAGCGTGTTAAAACGCAATAAATTAAAACCGGAGAATTTTATGAGCAACAAAGTTTCAGTGAATGAAAAGCCACTTTCAGATTGGAACTCAACATGGGTTGAACTGATGGGAGCCGAAGTAAAAGTATACCAAGGTAAAGGATGGTACTTGCGAGGTATAGAGATGGGAGATCCTTCGAATGAACCTTTGATTCTCCTTCATGGTATCGGTGGTCATGGTGAGACTTATGCTAGAAACATTCCCAACCTCTCAAAACATTTTCACGTATTCGCATTAGACATGCTTTACCACGGCTATTCCCAAAAGGACCCATTTGACGGGGCTAATGTTGTAGACGGATATGTTGATTCCTTAGTAGATTTCATTGATACGCAAGGACTCAAATCTCCCCATATTGAGGGAGAATCTTTAGGATCAATAGTTGCGTTTCATCTAGGACTCAAGCACCCTGGTAAAGCAGGTAGCTTAATACTGAACACGGGAGCTCCAGTTAGATTTAAGGATAAACCCGGAATCAGGGAAAATCCTGATGGGGTTAAGGCACTCGCTAAAACGTCACTTGATGCAGTAAATAACCCCACACCAGAAACTATCAGGAAGCGACTCGAATGGCTCATGGCCAAACCGGATAGAGTTACTGATGAACTTGTCGATATCCGTTTGAAACTTTACCAAGACCCTGATGTTAGAAAATCAATGAACAATGTTTATACAAATGCATTTATTGATCAGATTCTTTTCGAAAAATATTGGGTTGAAGAAGAAGATTGCGCTCGACTCAAAGATAAATCGCTTGTTTTCTGGACGGAGTTCAACCCCGGAGAGGGCCCTGACATTGGCGAGAAATTCCATTCTCTGATTCCCGGCTCTAGTTATTATTGCATGGAAGATGCTGCGCACTGGCCACAATGGGAGCATCCTGAAGAACACGATCAAGTATTAATTGATTTTATTGGAGGAAAGCTCTAGAGCTACCTTCCAAGTATTATGTCTTTTTCCCCTATGAGGGACTCTGAAAGCCGTGGCCCGAAATTTTGAATAACTAGGGCTGCGGCATGTGAACCTAGGGTTGCTGCTTTTTCTGGACTCTCACCATTCACAAGACCAAAAATTACGCCTGCAGCGAAAGCATCTCCTGCACCTGTTGTATCGATTGCAGAAACCTCATGTGCTTTCACAAATCCTTTTTGACCTTTGTTGAAAATATGGACTCCACTGGAACCGCAAGTCATAAAAACCAAATCACAATCTGCGCCAAGCTGTGAAAGGCTCATCTCAGGGTTGGATTCTGCTTCAATAAGTTCCTGCGTAACTTGCGCATAAATAGATGCTTCATGTTCATTGCAAAAAACTATATCAACCGAATTTGCAATTACTTCTTTGAATTCAGATCCGAAAAGGTTAACAAAACCAGGATCAGAGAGGCTGAGAGCGACTGGAATATTGTTTGATTTAGCAATGTTTATTACATATATTGCTGCTTGTTTAGTCTTTTCTGAGCCCCACATGTAACCCTCAATGTAGACTAGTCGACTTTTTAATATGTCTGATTCGTGAATGTCAGTAAGCTCAATGTCTACTGATACGCCTAAAGATGTGAGCATAGTTCTTTCGCCATCTGGGGTTACGAGTACACAACATGTACCTGTGGGTCCTGAAGCGGAATTAGTTGAATAAGCTACACCATTTTCCTTCAAACTTTTTTTGTACAGAATACCGTTTTCATCATTTCCAATTTTACCGACGAAATAAGGGTTTCCACCAAACTTCGCAACGCCAACCATGGTATTAGCTGTTGATCCACCAGCGGCTTCATTTTCGCGATTCTGCCGAAGTTGCTGAATTAAACTTTCTTGCTCTTCATTTGTTGATAGCTTCATTAAGCCTTTACTAAGATTAAGCATAGAGATTTCATCATCAGTTGCTTTAAATTCAATGTCTACAATTGCATTACCAAGACCAAAAACGTCATAAAACTCACCCACTAGAATCTCCTAAATTAAAAATTATACGGTAAACAGCAAATATAAAATCCAAAACTTGCGTTGACAGTCCTGACATGCATGTTACACTCAAGGAGTAGAGTCTGATCAATAATTTTTCTATATTTGGATGGCTGAATGTACGGCGAGAAACGCCCCGAAATCGATCCCGATGAGGTTTTGCGCAATTTG
>CAYMJY010000031.1:0-15635 GCA_964391355.1 uncultured Dehalococcoidia bacterium
CCGTAAATTCACCGTCTTTTATCAAACTGCTGACAACTCCACTTAATAGCGAATCAATTGTACTGAGAATACCTTCAGGGCTGGTGATGCCTTCAAAAGCGTGAATAACCAAAGCAGAACTGTCACTTTCAAGTGCATCACCTTGAGATACGCTAATAGATACCATGTATTCACCTATCTTTGCTGTGATATGGCTAGTCTCGCACAAGTAGGCAAAAGGAACTAGCTAGAAAGAGCTATTGGTTCTATTGCACATCCAATTAAACCTGGGCCGGTGTGAGCGCCAATTACTGGAGTGAATTCTGTGAGAATCAGCTCTTCGATATTATTCGATTCTTGAAGCCTTGCAGCTAGTTCCTCTGCTTTGTTTAATGCATGTGCATGAACTACTAAGAGGCGAGATTTCTTTACCCCAATCTGCTTTTGTATCAATTCAACCAGCAGATTAAATGATTTGCTACTACCCCTAGGCCTGGCAATTATTCCAACTTTCCCTGACTCCAAATCTAGTATCGGCTTGATATTTAGCATTGTGCCAAGTACGTGCCCTGCTCGGTGCAGGCGCCCGCTTTTCCAAACATAATAGAACGTGTCTATGCGACCGATAAATTTAACTTTATCTATTCCATCATTTACAGATTGAATTATCTCTTCAGTAGAGACCCCGTTTGCAGATAAACGTGCTGCGTTAAGCGCTATAAGCCCTTCAGCAGATGCAGCAGTCTTTGTGTCAATGAGCGTTATCTTTAAATCAGGGAAGGTACTTTTCACTTCATCGTACGCCAGTGATGCCGCCTGGTAGGTGGCGCTCAAACTTTTAGATAACGTTAGACAGATAATTTCATTCGAAATTAGTGATGCTTTTTCAAAAGCTTTGATGAACTCTTCAGGTTTGGGCGCAGATGTAGTAGGCAAAGGCTTCTCTAAGGACTGCAAAAGGTAAAAATGTGCTGGCGAGATATCCACTCCGTCTCGGTACACGTCAAGCCCATGGTGGATTTCAAATGGCACCAAAATTAATGGCAGCTCGTCAATTAACTGATGTGGCAAGGATATGGAGCTATCCACAACAATTGCAGTGGTTGGATTAGTCAGAGTATTCCCTCAAGTTGAGATGATCAACGCAGAGCTGCGTGTAACACCGCCCGGATAATATAAATGAGAATGAAAGCTGCCAGTACTGAAAAATCAAATGATCCTGTTTTAGGAAGAGCCCTTCTAATAGGATCAAGAATAGGTTGGGTAAGTAAAGAAACAGCAAGGGTGATTTGTCTTAGTAAATCGTTCCTAATTCCAAATACTGTTAACCAGGAAAGTATGACCTGAGCTAAGAGCAGATACCAAACCAAATCAAGCAGCATTACAAATATACTAACTATTGAGGGCATCGTTTCCACCTAATTCCTTGGCTCTGTTATATGCAGCCGTGGCTGCGTTTCTTATAATTGACTCAAACCCTTTTTCCTCTAAAACCTCTAAGGCTCTTTCAGTGGTACCACCTTTAGATGTAACCATTTGGCGAAGGGTTGAAGCTGAAACTGTAGACTCTTTCGCTAGTAGAGAAGATCCGAAAAATGTTTGCTCTACCAAGTGCTTTGCTGTTTCTGAGGGAATCCCAAGCGCTACTGCTGCTTCTGTAAGTGCTTCGATCATTCTGAAAACATATGCCGGTCCGCTTCCAGAGATAGCTGTTGCTGCATCTATTAAATCTTCTGAATCAACGTGCACTTGATACCCAATTGCATCGAGCATAACTGATATTTCACCAAGAGCAGAACCATCTACTTCCTTAGTAGATGTCCAGACGGAGGCGCCCTGACCTACTTGAGCCGGTGTATTAGGCATAACTCTTACTATTTTAGAGTGATTTAAATTGGAACGGAGGTTTTGTATGGTCACTCCTGCCATTATAGAAACTATAGTCTGGTCAATTTTTAATAGACCAGCTAAAGCGGTAGCAACACTTGCAAAATGTTGAGGCTTTACAGCTAAAAAAACCAAACCTGCATTTTCGATTGCTTCTGAGTTTGACTCCACAGATTGGATACCATAAGTGGACATTAGATGAGATCTTTTCTCGACAATAGGATCTGAAACCCATATAGATTTTGGGTCAAATGAAGGCAAGCGAACCGCACGAGATATAATCGCTTCTGCCATATTGCCCCCGCCTATGAATGCTGTCTTCATTCCACCCCTAATCCGTTCTGACTCGCTACACGCACTGCCGCATTGATTGCGCTGATCATTCCTGCCGGATTAGCGATTCCCTTACCCGCGATATCAAATGCTGTGCCGTGATCTACAGATGTTCTTAAAAATGGCAACCCGAGGTTGATAGTAACACTTTGTTCCCATCCATGAACTTTCACAGCAATATGTCCTTGATCGTGATACATGGCTAGGACAGCCTCGTACTCCCCTTCAATAGCTTTGGTAAAAATTGAATCCGCTGGAACTGGACCAGATACTAATATGCCTTCACTCTGGGCTTTAGCTATGGCCGGTGTAATCGCTTCAATTTCTTCAGACCCCAATATCCCCGACTCACCACCATGTGGATTGAATGCTGCTACTCCAATTTTCGGAGGTCCAAAATTATATTTCTTGAAAAAGCCATCGGTTAACAATATCTTTGCAAAAATATTTTCAATAGTGAGATATTGGGCTGCTTGGCTAAGTGGTTTATGTGTGGTCAGGTGGACTACGTTCAGGTTGTTTGTCATGAGCATAGTTGCAACCTGAGGCGAATTACTCATTTCTTGGAAAATTTCCATATGGCCAACTTCTGTATAACCTGCTTCATGAGCGGAGGTTTTATTGATCGGTGCAGTTACAATGGCGTCAACTGAGCCGTCTAATGCTAATTTAGCGGCTTCTTTGACCCAACGAATACTCGCCTCACCTGCTTTTGCTGAGATTAAACCCATCGGGTGCGTGGAAAGACTTAGATCCCCATCATCAAATATTCCGAACTCTCCTGGGAGTAAACTATCAAAGTCATTTGGGGTCATGAAATTTTTGAAATTCAGCTCACAATGGATGCTTTGTGCAGCTTTCTTTAGAATCGCATGATTGCCAATTACGGCTATTTTTGCATCGTACCCCTTGAGATTAGCGCCTAAGGCTTTCGCTATTACCTCAGGCCCTATCCCTGCAGGATCTCCAAGAGTGATTAGAATTCTGGGAAACTTATTCACGTATATTCCAGTACCTTATTAGTTCAAACATTTAGGGTCAGTCTCTTAAGTATAACTTGCGTAAAGGCACACAATAAGGGATTTATGATGGGCCCCGAGGTTTTCACCTTCGGGGCCCATTTGGCCCACAACCCGTGGCGCGCGAGAGGGGCCTGCGGAGGAGGGAACGATGAACATCTCTGGGGAAGAGATGCCCGGGAACCTTTACATAAGGTAAAGGTAAGTAATTTATATATGTTGCACTAGGCAGAATTTGATAATCCATGAACCTCGCTAATAGAATTTTGTGCTAACTTCCAGGGCGAAAGCTCTACCTCTGAACCGTCGTTCATAATCTGAGCTACTGTCTGGTCGCTTCGTACCACGTACCGACTACCCATAAGATAAGTATGGCCATACTGGGTCAACCTAAACTGAAGCATTGAAAGTATTCGTTCAACTTCATGGTGATCTCCCGGTATAGTCTCAAGAATAATGATCCCGCCATGGTTTCCATCCAATGACCACACCCCTCTAAATTCCTGATCCATTGTGACGAGGCATCTATTGAGAGAAGTGGATTCTCTGATTCCCAAATGCCCTGGCCTTCGTAATATTTCCAACGTATGAATGGTATCCAAGGAATTCAACTTGGTAGCAGGTAAATCAAAATCAAGAAGCCACTTGAAAGTCACTTTCGCCATGCTTACCTCCTAAGAAAACTTAAAAGCTTCACAGTTCTTACTTGTATGAACTCTATCCCTAACAACAACACTACTGAACAATGTCAAAATCACTGAACCTGCCTTGGCCCGACGGAAACGAAAGGGTAGGCCTTCGTCCTCGTTTGGTTTTTGGCTTTGGTGGTGCAGCTGACTCATTAGGAATCAGAGTTAGCTGGCTCATCGAAGATTCTTTTGTCTCCGTATCGATAGTCTCTATAGCTTGAATTTCTCTAAGGAACATATCCAAATCAGCAAAATCCCTGTAAACGCTTGCATATCGCAAGTATGCAACCGGGTCGAGACCTTTGAGCCGCTCCATTGCAATCTCACCAACTCTGGATGCCTTAACCTCGGCCCTGCCTATCCGGTGAAGGTCACTTTGAATTTCATCTACTAGCTTCTCTACCGAACCTGTTGGCAAAGGCCTTTTAACGCACGCTAGCCTAATGGAACGGGATATTTTTTCCCTGCTGAATTCTTCTCTGCGTCCGTCGCGTTTTTCGACCATTAGGGCTGCATGTTGCACACGTTCGTACGTAGTAAACCGCGCACCACAAGCAGAACACTCTCTCCGGCGCCGTATCTCAGTACCGTTATCTCTGGAGTCGGTAACCCGAGAATCCGGATCACCGCAATGAGGACAACGCATTTATTCCTCCTGATGGCCTATTACTGCAAACTAAGAAACTTTTCAGCGTAATACGCATCATTCCACGTAATGGTAACAATATATAGTATTTTAAGGTGCACAAGCCACAACTTATAGGCTTATTTTCACTACTCTTGTTATCACAGTGACTGGTTTGAGCTGTCAAGAGAGCGGTGAGCCAATTTATACCTAATAAAGGTTCTAGTCCGTTAACGAAGGCATATTTTGTTTTAAATAGAATAAATAAGAGGCTTTGCTGGAAATTCCAGCAAAGCCTCTTGTACCCACTCCCTTTGGCGCGAATGGAGGGGCTAGAGTAGAGACCGCTAGAAGACTGTCATCTATGAACCATCTTCCGGGGAGGAGGTCTCTATAGCGATTTTGCTGTGCCACAAAGCGCAGCAAAAATAACTTAGCTCGCTTCTTTTTGATGTGAGCCCTGTAAGAAAGCAGGAAGATCTATGTCATTTTCATGACTTTGACCAAGGACATCTCTCAATATCCCTGATAAATCATCATCACCTAAGCTGGCTGTCTCAACAGTTGGCAAACCAGTAGCTATAATCGTGACCCGAACTTCACCTTCCATTTTCATGTCAGGTACCATTCCAAAAATGATATTTGCTTCAGGGTCGACTGCAGATTGGATTACCTTTGCGGCGTCATTAACCTCTCGCAAGGTTAAATCAGTTCCTCCAGTGATATTGAAAATAACACCCCTAGCTCCTTCAATATTTACATCGAGCATTGGGCTGTTAATCGCATTCTTTGCTGCTTCGACAGCTCTGTTTTCTCCTGAAGATGTACCTATTGCCATCCATGCAGGTCCTGCACCACTCATAATGGTTTTTACATCAGCGAAGTCAAGATTGATTTCACCAGGTACAGTCACTAACTCAGCAATTGATTGAACACCTTGTCTAAGAACGTCATCTGCAATTTTGAAAGCCTGCTCTGCTGTTACTTCTTCTTCGCAGAAACTTGCTAACCTGTCGTTAGGAATTACTATTAATGTATCTACGTTTTCCTTCAGTCTTGAAAGACCATCATCTGCATTCATAGCCCTTCTACGGCCTTCAAAGCCAAAAGGCTTAGTCACCACTGCGATAGTTAATGCGCCAGTCTCTTTAGCTACCTGGGCCATTACTGAAGCAGCGCCGGTTCCTGTACCACCACCCATTCCAGCGGCGATGAAAACTAAATCAGCATCTCTAACAGCTTCATAAAGCTCTTCGCGTGATTCTTCCGCTGCAGCGTACCCAATTTCTGGGTCTCCGCCAACGCCTAAACCTCGGGTAAGTTTATCCCCTATGCGAATTTTGACCGGCACATCCATTCTCAGCAGGTGCTGAGTATCAGTATTTACTGCTAGGTACTCGACTCCAGGCACACGCTCGCGGTACATGCGGTTGACGGCATTAGAGCCTCCGCCACCCACACCAATGACCTTGACCTGTGCTAATCCGTCGGTAGGCGGTAACTGGTTAGATCCAAATGACTCAAACATTTCAACTCCCTTTTCGGTTCTCTACCTTGGCGCGATTTGCCGCTGTGCGGGCTTTATTGGATGTGCCTTACTGCTATTCGCATTCGGGCACTTCTACTTCTTCTATTTATTTGAACTTCTTTAATGGATGGTCTTATTACCTTTTTGTTGACACGCTCTAAATCTGTAGACGAGCGAATAAAATTCTTTATGATTCGGTCTTCTAGAGAGTGATAGGCAATAGCAACAAGTTTGCCGCCATTTAACAGAATTGATGTTGCTGAAGCTAGCGCTTGTTCTAGTTTTTCTAATTCTTGATTTACTAGAATCCTGATTGCCTGAAAAGTTCTAGTAGCAGGGTGAATCCTGCCAAACTTATACCCAGAGCCTTGTTTGATTATCTCGGCGAGGTGCAGGCTGTCTCTTATTGGTCTGGCAGAAACAACAGCACGAGCAATTCTTTTTGCTCTAGGCTCTTCTCCGTATCTATACAGAACGTCTACTAGCTCTGTTTCAGAAATTGAATTGATAATTTCGTCAGCAGTTATTCCGATGTTAGGCGAAAATCGCATATCTAGAAATTCTGCTCGCCGAAAACTGAAACCCCTTTTTTCAGTGTCGAGCTGTCTTGTCGATACACCAAGATCAAATAAAACTCCATTTACTGGAGTTAAGCCCTCCTTACAGGCCACCTCTGCTAACGCAGAAAAGTTACTATTGATTAATTTTGCTCGCGATTTGTATGGCGCTAATCGCGATTCTGCTTCAGATAATGCTTCAGGGTCCGCATCAATCCCGAGTAAGCGGCCATTTGGACCGCTAGCTTGCAAGATTGCTTCCGCATGGCCACCGTCACCCAGGGGGCAATCGATATAAATGCCTTTGTCCTTAGGCATTAGCGCCTCGATTGTTTCATTGAGCAAAACGGGCTGATGGTATTCGCGGATCGCATTTTCCATTTTTTCACTCAAAGCACTAAAGCAATTCTTTCAATAAAAACTTGTTGGTTAGAAATCTATACTTTGTTTAAAATTATGACAATACCAAAATTTAAAATTTGTAAAAAAAACAAAGCTAAAAAAATATTTAATTTAAACATTAACCACTAAATAGTAGATACTGTTTATGCGAATACTGGGTGAGTTTCTTAAACAACTACTAAATGTTGTATGAAGAATAGATATTTAGCCTTCGGTAATTTTGAGGCATAGTTTCCTTGGTATTTTTTTTGTTATTAATAGCTTAATTTAAGTAGTCTAATACCAGTGATTAATTGACTTGTATATTAGATTATCTAATTAGAACTTTTCAGCTAAGCCCTTATGGAAACACACTTACTACTGGTATACTCATTTCTTAACCTAAAATTTGGAAAAAGTTTGCAAGCAGCAATAAAGGTTGAATATGGATTCATTCGCGCAAGAGTTTAACCCTCCTCCTCGGCTATTGTTGGGTGCAGGCCCATGCAACATCCACCCTCGCGTGATGAATGCTATGACTGCTTCCCTGCTTGGGCACATGGACCCTGATTTCCTTCAGGTGCTTGATGATGTGCGAGAAATGTTAAGGATTGTTTTTAAAACGAATAACGAAGTTACTTGGCCGGTTTCAGCTACAGGCACTGGAGGAATGGAAGCAGCGTTAGTTAATGTACTTGAGCCTGGCGATACTATTTTGATATGCGAAAATGGGTATTTCGCTAATCGCTTAGGAGAAATAGCTTCAAGGTGTGGTGCTAACGTATTCAAAGTCCAGTTTGAGCCTGGAACTGCCGTCGAAGCATCAAAAGTAGCAGCTGAGATTTCAAGACACGATTCAGTAAAAGCTGTTGCGATGGTTCATGCAGAAACTTCGACCGGCGTAGTTTCTGAAGTTTCTGGCATAGCTGAAATAGCGCACGACCATGGGGCATTATTAATTGTTGATGCGGTTACTTCCTTTGGCGGAGTAGAGTTGCGTATTGATGATTGGAACGTAGATGTTTGTTATTCAGGTACTCAGAAATGCCTCGCTTGCCCACCAGGTCTTTCCCCTATTACATTCAGCCCAAGGGCGATGGAAGTACTCGCAAATAGGAACCAACCGACTCAAAGCTTTTACTTTGATATGACGCAGCTAAAAAGCTATTACCAAATGCGCGCATATCATCACACGGCACCTATTAATCAGGTTTATGCACTCCGTGAAGGCTTGCGGTTGGTCCTTGAAGAGGGTATTGAAAATAGATGGAACAGGCATCAAGTTGTAGGTGAAGCTTTCCAGGCAGGTATTGAGGCTATGGGTTTGGGGTTATATGTAAAAACCCCCTCAGATAGACTGCCGAACCTCACAAGCGTAGAAGTTCCTGATTCTGTGGATGCATCAAATGTTAGATCTTTTCTTTTAAATAACCATAATATCGAATTCAGCTCAGGGCTTGGCCCAGTTGCAGAAAAAGTATGGCGTGTTGGGCTAATGGGTTATAACGCTACTCCAAGTAATGTTTTTACCGCTTTGAGTGCTTTGGAAGACGCCTTGAGCCAACAGAGCTATGAATTGCCAGTCGGTGCTAGTTTGGCTGCTGCTAGACGGGTGTTTGCTGAATCTAGGTGATTTTAAACTTTCTCTGCCCTTAGAACCGCTACATCCCAGTACCAGGTTAATTTCCCGTCGTCGGTTTCTTCAATACCAAAGGTTGTCTTGATTTGCTCCGAAGCGTTTCTTATGGTTTCTTGAATTTCAGCTGCTACTTGATTAGTCGAATTTGACCTTTTAGTCCAGTCATTGCATTCATGGTTCACTTTGGCTAAAGCACTATCAGTGACTTGTAGCCCTGTTTTATTAATTCCCTCTTCCCATTCACTTGGAGTCCAGTTCCTAATGTGGCTAGGATCTCTTTTTAGTTCGAGAGCATTCATCCACGTAGCAATCTCCTGATCTTCAGGAGCACTTGTATCAGCAAGAACAAAAACGCCGTGAGGTTTTAAAATCCTTTGCACTTCTGAGAGCCAAAGCGGTACATCAAGGAAATGGTGTGGAGCAACACGGCAGGTAACTAGGTCAATTGAATTGTTAGCAAATGGCAAACTCTCAGCAATCACCATCATTGTTTCGACGTTCTTAACTTCTCTTTCTGCTTTAATGTTGTGTACTTGCTGGAGCATTGCGGGTGTGGGATCTGTAGCCAGCATCAGATCTGCATGTGTGGCCGAAGCGAACGCTGCGAAACCCGCCCCAGTGGCTATATCAACACCGATTTCGAAGTGGCGATTATCTTTAGCAACGAATGAGGCAAGTACGTCCAGACTTTCGCCTTGGCTGTGTGGTTTGCTAATTCTGTAATTCGCAGCTGTCTCACCAAATTGAGAGACTGCTGATCTTTTTGGTTTTGAAATATTGTCCATATGCGCATCATAGCTTAAAGCAAGCATGGAAGAAATTCTTTGGATGTAACTTTAAAACGCTATAACTGCTGCAACACAAATTATTGCGGTGAATATTAATGCTGAAAGAATCAGCGCAGAATTTCCGATAACGACGCTGCTTACAATCAATGCTGGGAACGCAATAAAAAGGCCAATGAACGATGCTACTTTGAGGTGATTTTTCATCCTATTCTTACCTTGTCCATGCCGGAAAAACTTCGACGAGAATGAGTGCAACTAGACCGGTGACTCCGACCAAAATCAGTACATAGGGGACTACGAGTCTCATGATTTCATGCTCTCGCCCTGCAAGGCCCGTAAGGGCAGCACCTAATAGAACTTTAGCTGGAGCCATGGTGCTGCCTACAGAAGCACCTATGGACTGAACACTCGCTATTGTCACGGCACCAATTTCAAGGTTCCTTGCTGTTTCTACCTGTAGGATTCCAAAAAGTACATTTGAATTTGTATTACTACCAGTGATAAATGAGCCAAGAAGCCCTATAAAAGGAGATACCAAAGGGAATATGGGCCCAGAGCCTTTCGCAATTCCCTGGGCAAGCATCGTGGTCATTCCTGTATCAGCCATTATCAATGCCATCATGACCATAGTTCCCACACCAACTGTTGTGGACATTGATTGTTTGTACGTTAACACTGCTGCTTCCCAGGCTACTGATCTTCGCCAAAACCCGAAATATGCTAGTGCTATTGCACTGATCAATAATGAAACAATGATCAAAGGGGCAGGGTGATATAACATACGAATCACTGCATAATTGGAAACTGCATCTACAATAAATCCTTTACTAGTTACAAAGCCTGGGTAATCAACTCCCCAAGAAATATCTCTTGTTAGGTTCTTTATTGGACCAACTTGCACAATCAGACTAAATATAATCAAAAGATAGTAGGGCATGAATCCTAAGTGAGGGCTCATGGCTGAATTTCCGGCATCTTCGGTTTTTGTAGAATTATCTGAATCAACACTAGGTCTGAATAGGATTGGAATTCTCAGACCTACGGCTACGCCGGCTAGAGCAATAATCCCTGGTACAGACGAAGCGACTTGAGGAGCACCAATCCATGCCATTGCCCACATGGCGAATGCCATGGCAAATCCAATTACAATGATTAAAGGTGCAGATCGCCTAACAGCAGACATACCGCCCTGTATTTGAGCGACCATAAAACCACTGAGAATCGTCACGGGTGCAAAAAGGAGAGCCATGTGGGGAGCTATTACCGTGCCTGGAATTTCAGTAACGAGCTGAATCGTATAATAACTAGAACCCATCGAACCGAACGTCACTGCCCATCCGTGTCCAATTAGGACCATAGTAGCTGCCTTAGCAGGGCGAAATCCCATCATCATCAGAAGTGGCGTAGCCACGGCCACAGGAACACCGAACCCTGTAATGCCTTGTATAAAGCTAGCAAGACCCCATGCTATGAGTAATGCCTGGGCAAGAGGATCATGAGCTATGCGAGCTAACGCTTTTCCGATCGATTGAATTCCACCTACTCTGTCGACAATGTTATACATGTAAACAGATGCCCAAAGTATTGAAAGAACAAATAAGGCAAGGCTTAAACCTTTTGCACTTGATATAGCGGTACTCGTCGAGTTTCCGCCAAAAAACCAGAGGGCAAGTCCAGCGGCTACCAACCATGCAAAGCCACCCGCACGTGGTGCGGACCATTTAAACCCCATGATTGTCACAATCAACACAACTACTGGTAATGCTGAAAGTAACCATGAGAGTAAAGAAAGTTCAGGGCCTGTGGACATTGAGCTCCTCAATCGTAAAAGAAAGCATAATGTTACTGTTGGCTTAGTGGAACAACATTAGCTTACGGAGTGGGTACATCTCATAAGATCACCCAGATTTTTGGCTGGAACATGATCAAGGAATTTTTTTAATTAGCTATGTCAGAGAGTGTTTGATTTTTTAAAGTTGAGTCATCACGTATAATTAGCGTAGTGGGGCTGTAACTCAGCGGGAGAGTGCTGCCTTTGCAAGGCAGAAGTCGAGGGTTCGAATCCCTCCAGCTCCACCAAAAACTCTCATCAATAATGATGTAGGAGTTGCATTAATACCTAATCTGGGCCGTAAACAACACACCAACCGACTGTAACTAAATCTCCAACCCTTAGTCTACGTATCTGATCTCCTGACTCCATTGAAACAGTATATGGTGACGCACCTAACTGCACTGAAACATTCCCAACGGACCCACAGTCGAAATGATAAACGCCGGGCCTCATTGGACCCTCACCTACAACCCATTGTTGGATTCCATTACTTGCATTTGCAAACAATCGTGGAAGAGTAGTTTTTTGTGTCGGTACCTGTTTGTACTCTTGAGGAACTGGTTGAATACCAGGAAGGAACCCGCCTTCTTGTTTGTGTACATATGGTGGATCATCAGGCATGGTTGAAAGGCTAATGATGAGAACCGGGAAAGCTATGATACAAGCTGCGATGTAGATAAAAACTTTGGTAACTTCAACCTTCTTCCGAATAATTTGAATTACCAAAGCTATGATTCCAATGATTGGCGCTGCTAGTGCGATTAAGATGCCCAGAATCCCCAGAACTTGGCGCAAATCTCCTTTTAGAAGAAATGAAAAAACTCCCATTGCGATTGGAGCTATTGGCACACACAACAGCTTAAAAAGCAAACCCTGAGAGCCAGGGATTTTTCTCTTAGGTTCAGTAACCATTTATAATTTAACCTCGACCTGACCTAGCTATAAATCCTTCAAATCGCTTAATGGGATCAAGGAATACCATAGACACTCCTCTATTGAATTCGACAAATACTGTACAATTTTACCTGATTTGGGCATATTTTCAATAAAAACGAACTAGAATCGTATTAATGGCTTAAAACAGGAATTATTTCTTTTGCTGTCAATAAAATTGCTGATTCAACGTGCTTTTTGCTCATACCGGGCCATCCTAGCCGTACGGTTATGTGAGTAATACCCAGATCCTTGTACTTAATTAAGCTTTCTATCGCATCATCAGGTGTCCCTAGGATAAACCTATCCTCAGAAAGTAGATCGAATGATGTAGAGAAGTTTTCTTTAGACGAAATTGTTTTATCCTGGCCCCAAAGCGAGTACGTTTTGTACTTCGCTTCTAAAAACGGCCTTGCAATTGCATTGGCTTCTAGCTTTGAACTTGCAACAAACACTTCCCTAGCAACTGGAACATCTTCAGGTAAGGAATACCCATGTGTAGCCAATTCGCTTTTGTATAACTCGAATTGGCTTTTAAGGGTTGAAAAAGAAGCATGCGGGTTCATGTACCAAACTTCTCCTCTGCTAGCAATACGGCGCACCATTGCGTCACTGTTAGCTGCAATCCAGATTTTCGGATGAGGTTTTTGAACAGGAAGAATACCGATAGTTGCTGAGTTGTTATCTACAGACTTCTCACCAAAACTGACCGTTTCTCCACTCCATAACTTTTTAGCAAGTTCAAGATTGTTGAACATACGTTGAACTCTAGCGCCCTTCTCAATACCGAATGCATTAAATTCCAAATCTCTGTACCCAAGGGCAGCATTAATGGTGATTTTTCCGTCCGTAATGACATCCAGTGTCGCCACGTCCTCAGCCATCTGAACTGGGTTTAACAAAGGCACAAGGACAGTGGATAACAGGCCCATATTGCCAGTTTCAGCACTGAGTCTTGCCAGAGAAACAAGCGGTTGCATCATTTGATATGGATTAGTGAGGTAATGGTGACCTGCATATATATAGTCAAACCCACTATCACGAGCTGCTCTGACCAGATCCAAAACTTCCATGAACCTTTGAACCATATTGGACCCAGACGTGTGCTGTAGTAAGCCGGAAAGTGAGAGGCCGATTTTCAAGTAAACCTTCTATCCAAATAAAATATGTTGCATGTCCCTAAATTAGCACTGGAGCAGTAAAAAGGCTAACCTTACTCACTCATATACTGTACTATCTAAAAGTGAAACCCCCATCTTTTCAAAGTACCACTAGAGAAAATACTTCTGATGAACCACCTGCCAAGGCAGGTCGTTTTTATTATGGCTGGGTTATAGCCGTAAGTATGGCGATAATTGGCGGCTGGACGCTTTCTATGGGCGTCGCTAATTTTGGCTTCTTTATCAACCCCATGAGAGAAGAGCTAGATTTTGACCGTTCTGTTTTTGGATGGGCTTCCTCTGCCCGAACAATAGGAGCAGCTGTCGGAGGTATCTTGATCGGGCGGTTAATAGACCAGCATGGGCCTCGTGTGTTGCTTGCTGTATTCGGAGGAATAGCTGCTGCTTCAATTGCGTTAATTTCAATGATTAGCCAGGAATGGCATCTCATAGCTATTTATGGAATTGTTGGAATGCTGGGTATGCAAGGTGGAGCGAATATTTACACAGGCTCAGTTGTAGCTAAGTGGTTTGTTGTAAAAAGAACCAAGGCAATGTCAGTAATGTACTTGGGTTTGCCTATGGTTTTAATTTTTGCTTTCCCCCTCACTCAATTTTTAATAGATGAGTTTGGTTGGAGAACTGCGTGGCTTGTAATTGGGCTGGTTGGGGTAGGGCTGATTGTCCCTATTTCTTTGTTTTTGTTAAGACGACAACCTGAGGATATGGGTTTGCAGGTTGACGGACTCCACCAGGATGGAGATGACAACCAAGGAGGAATCAATTCTAATACCGTTGAAAGATCATGGACTCGTGCTGAAGCCTTGCGAAGTGGCACATTCTGGCGCCTTACGCTCGCATTTGGTTTACACATGGCAGGGCAACAGTCAGTGTCTCTTTATCGGTGGGCACATTATGCAGATCAGGGTGTTGACCCTACCGTGATTTCATACGCTGCATCGATGGAAGGAGTTTCCTCAATAGTCGCTGTTTTCACTTTGGGATTTCTAGTTTACCGCTTCCGATTGCAAGGCCTTGCTTCTATCGGGTTTATTTTAATGATTGCCTCTCATAGTTTAACGATCGTAGCATCTACTGGAATAGAAGTTACTATCGCCACTATTCTTTTTGGACTTGCAGTGACTTACCTCGTGATGGTACAAAGCCTCATATATCCTGCATTTTTTGGAAGGGCTCACATTGGTGCTATTCGAGGCGTATCCCTTTCTATATCGATGGGACTTGGTGCAGCATCAGCTCCTTTGACAGGATATGTAGCAGATTCTATTGGTACCTTTGCTCCGGTTTGGTGGGTTGCCGTTTCACTACTTGCTGTTAGCGCGTTTGTTATAGGTAGAACTAAAGCCCCGACACCTAGCCTCTAACTGTAACTCCAGCCTTCTCTTCTGCAATTTTGTAAGTAACAAGATTGTCCTTAGCACCTAACCCTTTTTCTACGCCTTCGCGTATTTTAGAAAGTGCACGTTCTGCCATACCGAACTCCAGTCCCATTTCTTCAGCAAAAGCTATGGCCAATGAGACATCTTTTTCTGAAAGAGCCAAACTGAACCGAGGATTGTCGAAATCATCCTTAAATACTAATTCAGGAATATGTGACTTTAAGAGAGTCTGCTGCCCGAAAGACCCATGGGTGAGTACATTCAGAATATCAACTGGCTGAATGCCGTATTTTACAGCTAAAATGATACCTTCCTGAACAGCAATCCTAGTGCTCATCGATATTCCATTGTGAACCAGCTTTGCAGCAGTTCCTGAGCCAACTGAACCGACTCTTGTAACACTCGTTCCTAAAATACCTAATATGGGTTTTACTTTATTGAAAGCTTGAATATCCCCGCCGACCATTATCGCTAATTTCCCAGACTCAGCGCCCATTGGACCTCCGCTGACAGGAGCATCAAGTACATGAACATCAACCTTGCTGAACTCTGAAGCAATAGCAACAATAGTTGATGGAGAGATTGTGGAAGTATCTATATAAGCACACTCAGGTTTTATACCCTTAATGATTCCATTAGCACCCAGCGCAACGTTTTCTACTTCCAATGGACCAGGCAGAGATGAAAAAACTACTTCAGTTAAAGCAGCTACTGCAGCTGGTGATTCTGCTATCAGGACATCAGAAGAATTAAAATATTCATACGCTGCAGCATTTGAATCATGTAGGACTAACTTATGCCCTGCGTCAATTAAATTTTTCACCATCGGTCGACCCATCGTACCGATTCCTATAAATCCTATATACAACGTCTTCTCCTTCTA
>CAYMJY010000032.1:0-14999 GCA_964391355.1 uncultured Dehalococcoidia bacterium
GCTTCCTGCTGGGTCAGTAAAGTAAATATGACCTTGTTGCGTAATGCAAAGATCATTAGGCCCCAAGTACGATTCACCTTCAAAATTATCTGTAAGAATGTCCATTTTTTTCGTTTTAGAATGAAAGCGAGTAATTCTGCGTGCACCAAAATCGGCAACAATTATGAATCCTCTTGGATCATATTTAAGCCCGTTAGCTTGGCCACCAGTTTCAACCCAAACTTCAGGTTTTGAACCAGGTTTGAAGCGACCAATTGTCCCTAATCTTTCATAATTTACGAAGTATATATAACCATCATCTGCAAAAGTTGGCCCTTCAGCAAAGGCTATATTAGTAACAACAACTTCTGCTGAGAGTTTAGTTGGTAAAGAAAAACGTTTTTGCTCTCTCATCGCTTCATGGTACAGTATTCTGTTGACACTAGTAATGTATGCAAATAGCCTTAGGAGGACGAATTTCCATAAGGGTAGAAACAATAATGACATATATACGAATCATTGCTTGGGACGTCGTTTTCTCAATAATTAGAAAAGTTTTAATTTGGTTCGTAATTCTTCTTGCTACAGCATGGATTGGAATGCATGCTTGGGCGATTGTTTCCAGGTTTACTGAATTTTCTACTGTTTCATACCTTGCTTCTGTCGTAGCTATCATTGGACTATGGATAGTTGTGTTACCGCTGATTATTTTAGCTCTTAAATTTTATCAGCCGCCAGAACGAGACTTGTTCTCCTAATCAACTGAAGACAGCGACAGGCTCGCTTACTTTGATAGATACGTAACTTCCGACCAGATAAGCTGACTGGGTGTCGTGTTTTGCGCGTACGAGATCTCCGTTATTGAGCTTTATTATTGAAACTTCGTGATGCCCGTAGAATTCTTTCTCAACAATAATCCCATGACTTTTTTCTACTGAAGAAGAATGAATCAAAATATCTTCTGGTCTTATCAACGCTTTTACTTGGCCTTTAGTTTGGAAGACCGTTTTGTGTTCACCCAAGGAAGTAACTACCTTTCCATTTGAAGAAATTCCTTCAAGAATATTAATCTCCCCTAAAACCTCTGCGGCTTTTAAATTAACGGGGTTGGAATAAACATCCAAGGGCGCACCCACTTGAACCAAAGCACCTTCGACCATGAGACCGATTTGGTCGGCCAGTAAAAAGGCTTCGTCCTGATCATGAGTTACAAATACTGTTGAGCAGCCGACTGTTTTAAGTATTTGTTTCACATCGCTACGAAGTCTTTTTCTTAAGCCGGCATCAAGATTGGAGAAAGGTTCGTCTAGTAGAAGAATTGAAGGTTGAGGAGCTAAAGCTCTTGCTAGAGCAACTCTCTGTTGTTCTCCTCCAGATAACTGGTGTGGCATTCGATCATATAACCCTTCAAGCCCCACGAGCGAAAGCGATTTTTGAGTTTCAGTTTTCACATTTTCAGCGGAAAACTTTCCCGAATTCATACTTCTACTTTTCAGCCCAAATGCTACATTTTCGAAAACAGTTAGGTGCGGGAAAAGTGCATAGTCTTGAAATACCATGCCAACGCGTCTTTTTTCAGGAGGCGTGAAAGTGGAATCACTCGAAACAACTTCCCCATTTAGTTCAATATTCCCTTTTTCCGGTGTTTCAAACCCAGCTATCAATCTCAGTGTGGTTGTTTTGCCACACCCGCTTGGACCAACAAGGGCCATAATCGAGCCTTTTTCCATAGAAAACGTAACATTGTTGACGGCAGGAGTTTTTCCAAACCTCTTAAAAAGGTTCGTTATTTTAAGGGCTTTTGGGGTATCTGTTTTTTCCAAATTTTCCATTATGTATGCCTATGTTCGTACATACATTATAACAATGTATGTACGAACAAACTATGATGTACATATAAGTACCGTCTTGAAGTGAAAAATATTATGAACTTAGGTTCAGTGTGTGTTTAAAGAATGATTTTTATTCTGGAATGTATTTTTCAATCATCTATCTTTTTTTGGCCTAGTTGCCTTATTCGGTCTGATAAATTTTGAGGACACTTACTCGTTTTGCTGTTTGATTGTGTTGCTAGATTCCTGCTTTTGTACAAACTAAATATTAGAACAAGAACTAAGATCGAAGGTAGCGCGTATTTAATATAAACCCCATTCATGAGCAATGTAACCTTATCGATGATTGTAGGTTGTGGCAGCTTCTCTACGAATAAATCTAATTTAAACCCTTTAGGAATTTCATTAGCTTCTAATAATTGAAATTCGCGATCACCAATTTGAGCGACTCCGAGGTCATTTAAATGAGAGGAATTACCTATACCTGAGTTGCGAGGGACAACAAAGCGTAGGTACTCTGCCCCAAAACGCATAGTTCTCCCTATATCAATTTCTTCACCGGCATATTTGATCCTATATATAAATTCCAAATAATGTGGAGTTTCCAAAGTAGGTGGAACAGGCGTATCAATTGCAAAACCTTTGTCTACTTCCAGTATTTGCCCTCCAACTAAATTAGAACGGACATCAAGGTTTTCTGCGCCATTGGGTAGCGCAAACCTTAGGAGATCAGGCATTCCTCCTGTGCTTTGCTGGAATTTAGGGGAAAACGTAGTGTCGGTGTCGTTGCGAATCGAAATTCTCTCGAGAACTTCGATTAATCTGTTTTTAGTGTCAGTGCCTGTAACAATCACGTTGTATGATTCAAACGTTAGAATGTCAGATGACGAGTTAGTTTCAAATACAGTAATTGTGATTGGTTCCAAAATTTCATCATATTCTAAAGATCTCGAATAAATTACTCCTTTGTATTCAACACTTATCACGTAAATCCTTGAGGGCTCAACACCTATTTGGTTAAAGCCAAAAGCACCTCCTGGTTCTGTTACAACTACCCTTTCATCTATTGAAACTATACCTTCCAAGACATTTAACTTTATAGACAACTGCGCTTCATCCAGAGTGACGCCCTTTGTGCCATTCTCCACTGTGCCTGATAAGTTAATAGAGCCTTCACTAGAAACAGTCCCTAAATTTATAAAAGCAAATAATAAAACTAAAAATACCGATGAAGCACCTTTCAACTGGTACCACCTGTCGCAGCTTCCATTTCTTTTTGAATCTCAAGAATCTTATCTTTGGTTGTACTTTGGGTTTTTAAGATTAACGCTGCTTCTATACGGAGCCTGCTCAATTCTGATCTATAAGACTCTTCAGAAATATTTTTGATAAGCCATTCTTGTTGGACGGTACGTATTTCTTGGTAAATTCTTTCACGCGCCCTTGTAAATTCCTTTTCGTGATTTGTAAGGATTGCTTCAATATCAGTTTCTTCGGGTCTACCTCGAAATAAAGGCCAAAGTACCATGATAAGGCAAGTAACTATAAGTGCGGTCGCAAAAAGCGCAGTCAAATCGGAACTCCTCTTTGCATCAGTAAATAGAAATGGTTATTGCAAATCATCAATTTGAAATTCCTTTCGCCTACTTGGCCATAAAGCCACGAGCGTACCTAGGATGACAAATGGACCTGCTACCCACATCCACCAAACCAATGGATTGATGAGAAGCCGAAAAACAGCACTTTTGCCATCTGGCTGCACCTCACTGAACATTACGTATATGTCCTCTTTAGGTGTGGAATGAATCGCAGCTCTAGTCGAAAGGATCGAAAAAGACGGATATAAAGCTTGCCAGGCTTGAATTCTTTTGACCAGCTTACCGTCCTTAGTGACTTCCATTAATGCCGTTCGTTCAGTTCTGTCATTAAATGGCACGGTGGTAGTGCCTGCAAATGTAATTTCATAATCTCCAATTTCTGCTGTTTGACCAGGACTCAGGACTACATCTTTTTCCAGGTTGTAAAACTGCGATCCGATAATTCCAAAAGCTAAAAGGACAATCCCTATGTGAACAATATAGCCACCATACCTAGGTCGATTTCCTGATAAAAGCTTGATAAAGCTCGATAAATAATTTGACCTTTCACCAGACTTGCTTATAGCCAAAGTACCTTTCACCCATTCTTGACCTATCGAAGCAAGAACAAAGAAGCTTGCAGTAAAAGAAATAAGAGCGACAGGTTTATAGATTTTCATGAATATTAAAATTACGAAAAAGATAATAGTAATTGAGAATGGGATGGTTAGTGCGTTGATGACGGATTTCCAAGTTGAACGTCGCCAAGGAAGCAGCGGGCCAATCCCCATCAATACAATTATAGATAGCAGTATCGGTCCATTAAGCTTATTGAAGAATGGCTCCCCAACGGTAAGAGTTGTACCTGTCCAAAGTTCCGAAATTAGAGGAAATACAACACCCCACAAGGTGATAAAAGCAACTGCAAGGAGAAGTAAGTTATTAACTAAGAATGAGGATTCGCGTGACATAAAAGAATCGAGGCGCGTGTTCGACTTTAAATACGTAAGGCGGTAAAAGAATATTCCAAAAGAAGAAAATACTGTGACGCCTAAAAAGATAAGAAAAACCCATCCGAGCGTTGACGCACCAAAAGAGTGCACTGAAGGTACTGGGCCGCCACGGTTGATGAAAATCCCGAAAGCTCCAAGTGAAAAAGAAATATTAATTAGGATAATGTTCCATAAACGGAACATGCCTCTTCTTTTTTGAACCATAATAGAGTGAATGAAAGCAGTCATGCCTAACCATGGCATTAATGCTGCGTTTTCAACTGGATCCCAAGCCCAGTAGCCACCCCATCCCAAAATTGTATATGCCCACCAAGCACCGAGCAGCAGCCCAATTCCTAACATTGACCAAGCAACCAGCCCCCAAAATCTACCTGAATCTACCCAATCATCGTCCACTTGACTGGATATCAAAGCTCCCATAGCTTGCGAAAAAGGAATGGCTATGATTATTAGTCCAGTCATTATTAAAGGTGGATGAATGAACATGCCTGGGTGTGTTAATAAAGGATTAATGCCCTGGCCGTCCATTGGGGTACTAGGCAACTCCGCAAAAGGGTTAGCAAGTAAGGCTAGGACTACTATGAAGAACCCTATAATCATTAACAGAACCAAGTTCGTATATGCAAACTGATTACCTGTTGAAATTTTCGTCCTACTGATTGCTATTGCAGAGACCAACGACAATGAAAATGCCACAAAAAGTAATGAACCTTCATTACCGGCATAAAAAGCAACCCAAGTATATATGCGAGGCATAGAAAGGCTAGAATGCTGCGCGACATACTTAATACTAAAATCGTTGCTGAGGAACGCTAATACAAGGACAACAGTAGAAAATCCGAGTGCGAGTGGAATAGCTAGCGTAGCTCTTTTACCACTTAAAATCCAACGATCGTTCCTTAATTTTATCCCTGCAAAAGTAATGCATAAGCCATACATAGAAAGGATTAAGGCTATGATCACGGACATTGTCCCGAGTGCTGCCATTGTTACCTTTCTATTCTAAAGAATGTAAAAAATCAATTAAGTGGGCTTATCAGGGCCTGATTTCAATTCTCTATCTACAACCGCAATAAATTGTTTCAGTTGGTCCTGCTCTTCATTTTCTAAAATAGAAGAGTCTAAGTCAGATTTTAACTCAGTACCTTTCATAGATCTCAAAGATATTACTAAGATTATCAAACCAAAAGCTAAGGCAATAGGCGGTAAACCCCAAGCAATTAGACCGGATCCCTCGGAGGGGGGTTCAGCCAAAATAGATTGACCATATACAGAGACAAAATAATCTTTGATTTGCTGGGTACTTTCACCTTCCGCAAGTTTGATTCTGATGATGCTCCGCATTTGTTTGGCGATGGTTGTTTGTGATTGCCGTAGTGTTTCTCCCGGACAAATTGGGCACATAATTTGGTTGTCTAAATCAATGGCACGATTCTCTAAAGATTTGGAATCCTTGGTATCGATACCTTCGGCGTAAATTGTGGAAAAGTTTAGTGGTGCGGTCGTTGCTAGTAGGATAAAAGGAATAAAAAGCACTACTAGCAGTGCGGTTTTTTTATTCAAACTAATATTTAGTTGATTTTTAATTACCACCTGAAGCCTGATTCTCAGGAGCTTTTAATAATGCCAAACGTCTATCTGGCTGTAGCTCAATCAGCCTGATAAGACCCCATCTGTCTTGGTCAGTAAGCAACTTACCAAATGCAGGCATATAACCATAACCCTGAGTTATTGAATGGTAGGTTTCACCTGATTGTAGCTCCATGATCCTTGAGCTTGAAAATGCAGGAGGCTGAGGAGCACCATACTCCACGAATTTTAGGCCAACGTAACCATCTCCTTCAGCTGTGTCACCATGGCAAGACGCACAGTTTATGTTATATGTTAGAGCTGCACGTGAAAGAACTTGTCCAGAGTTTTCCAGAGGATTAGTCAAATTAGCAGCATCAGCACGAGACTCAGGTATGACAGAAAGACCGCCGCTGATTGGAATAGAATCTTCTGGCGGTAAAATCCTAGGCGGCTCTTGGGATTTGTGAGTTTGGTTATAATGCATCTCTTGGAAGATATCAATTTTATAAGCACCGGTGGATCTCCCAGGGTCCCCAGGTTCACACGCAATAAAAATCAAGGCAATAAGCATCAAAGCTACAACCCAGACCATGGTCTTCCACATAGAAGCTAAATGCATGAGACCTATTTGCCCTCCTGCTTGATATCTTCTGCTCCAGATTTTTTGAGACTTGATTCTGCATCCTTTGCCCTTGAATCCGGACAAGCAACCACTATCCCTATGTATCCCTCAGTAATGCGCGTGTCATATACCCCCAAACTTCTTTTTGGGAGGCGAGATTCAAATAAAATACCTAACACTGTAAAAATAATGGCATGGAGCATAGTTAGTTCATACATAATCACTGTCATTGGAGGAATACTCAAAATAGGCTTTCCTCCAGTAACTAGGGGATATGAAATTTGAGTGCCCGCAGTTAAAAGAAGTCCTAAAGCGAACCCAACCATAGCCCCCACAATTGGGAACACGTAAAGACGATGTGGCGCTTCATATTCACCAAAAGTACCTTCTGGGAATGGACTACCAGAATACACATCTATATCTTCATGCGGAAAACCATCATCCCGTAATGCAGAAATCGCGTCTGCAGCTTGTTGTGGGTCTTCAAATAAACCCAGAAGTTTGGTATCTGCCATTTTGCGCCTACTCCTTAACCAACCCTGGGACAGTTATACGTCCCACTTGTATTTCATCGATTAACTTTTGCCCTTCCTTTTCCTCCCAAAGAGGAATCAAAGGCACGAATTTGCTGAACATCAATAACAAAAACCCTACTAAGAAAAACGACCCGGCAACTATCATGATTTCTATTGGACTCGGGCTATAAGTTCCATATTGGAAAGTCATAGGCCCTTTTCGCATTAAGGCAGGAACGATGATTATGAGACGTTCAAAAAACATACCAACATTTACAAGAAGACTTGTCCAAAGCATCCATGTCCAACTTCTACGAACACGTTTGATCATCCATAGTGGGACAGGTAGTGCAAAGGAGAAGAAATAGAAAACGAAGAAGAACCAACTCCAGGGTGGTTCAAATAAACGCAAAATCCATACAGTCACTTCTTGATCTTCCATGAGCCATAATGCGAACACAAGTTCCAACCAGAAAAGGAAATGCCAACCAACTGCGACCACCACAAGTAATCTGGCGAGACCATCGATGTGTTCTTCCCAGATGTAATTGTGTAACTTGAAGAGACTCCTCATTATGATCATAAGAGTCACTACTGCCGAAACACCTGAAAGAACTGCACCAATGACGAAATATGGTGCAAACACTGTCACGTGCCAAGCTGGGACAAGGCTGACACCGAAATCCCAAGAAACAATTGAGTGAACAGAAACGAAGACTGGAAGTATTAATGCCGAAAGTAAAATACCTGCAATTCCTTGTAACTTCCATTGACGTGGACTTCCATGCCAACCTAGAGATAAAGCCCCGTATACTACTTTCCTCCAACCTGTTGAGCGGTCTCGAATGACCGCAAAATCAGGAATCAAAGCGGTGAACACAAAGAGCATGCTGCTAGTGAGATAAGTGGTGATGGCTATTGGATCCCATACCAAAGGAGATCTTACGTCTGGCCAAATTCCTCGAGCAAAATCATACGGCAAAACCCAATAAATAATTCGCCAAGGACGACCAGCGTGAATTACTGGCATTAATAACGAGACCATCAATGCGAAAACAGTCATAGTTTCAGCTGCTCGCACCATAGGTCTTCGCCATTCAGCCTGACTTAGCCTTAAAATAGCCGAAATCATCACACCAGCATGGCTAATACCAACCCAGAAAATAAAGTTGGTAATAAAGAATCCCCACATTACAGGTCTGTTTAACCCAGTAACACCTAAACCCTGGTTGATTAAATAGCCAGCAGCGCTTAGAGCAATTGCGACAATCACGCTACATATGCCGAATATAACAAGCCATCGGAGCCTGAGATGAAAAACATTATCCAAAAGCTCTTCGTTAATTTGTGCGTCTGTTACTACTCGCCTGTAATACATCTTTTTACCTTTCGCTTAGGATCCCCTAATGCGATTTGGCTATCACCCTTACCCATCGCCCATAAAAGCGACGTACTTTTACTAATCTCAACCCTTCACCAACTTCCCAAATTGAAATGACTGGAATCACTTTACTGGCTAATAAGAAAACTAAAGCGCAGGCACTGATTGCACCTACTGACATCATTAGATCACCTAACCCCGGCATGAGCATTCCAGAAGGCACTGCATGTAAATAGTGGTTCCCTAATTCTGAATCTGGAACAGAAGATGCGGAAACGTATATACGCATCATATTTAGCCATGAACCAATAAGTATGGATGTAGCAACCAAAGTTGGACCCCATACACTTTTTCTAACCGGATTCCAAATTAAAGCTAACATTGGGCCTAAGAAGTTCAAAAACAATGAAGCCATGAAGATATCTCGGTATGGGCCAAGGTAAAGCAATTGGAGCACATTCACTTCACCATCTGTTCTGCCATACCAAAAAGTTAAGAAGCTCGCCCACCAAAAATAAAACCATAAAAGAGAAAAGGCTAAAAGAGGTTTTGAAAGGGACCAAAATTGATCTGTACCAATGTAATTCGCATAGCCTCCGGTTTGCCTTAAAACAAACATAAATATAATTAGAGTGGCCACAGCCCCTTGAAGGCCTACAAGCGTGACAGTTGCTGGGAAAATTGCGTCTTTTAGTCCAGGAACTTGGCTGGCATGGAAATCTGAAGAAAACAATGTTTGGACAAGTGGATAACTCATTAGGTAGATAGCACCAAATGTCAGGACTCCTAAGTATTGAACTCGCCATGCCCTCAAATTACCGATCCATCCTAGTGAAAGCGCAGAGACTAGTCTTTGTCTCCAAGACGGCTCCAGATGATCACGGGCAGCTGCGAGATCAGGAAGGGCTATGAAATGGAGTAATGCAAGGCCCGCTAAAACCATTGTTCCGACGCCAATGTACTGCCAAACATCAGGAGCACCCATGGGAAAATTGAACCAAAGATCGGGGACACTTTCATGTGGATCAGTCAAGCTATCAGGCAAAGTTTGAACTGCGGCAATTAAAATAATCAGAATAACTATGCCTGAAAGTGCATTTAATTCAGCAATTCTCGTAAAAGGTCTGCGAAAATGAGCTTTCGTAAGTCGTAGTCCTGCAGAAACGATCGGAGTGGCAGCAAATGTGGTTAAGAGGAATGCCATTGTGCCAATTAGGTAGCCCCAGTTTTTGCGATCATCCATCCCTTCATTTAATCGAACCACAAAAGCTATAACACCCAAAACAGTGAGGGTGGAAAAAATAGCGACCCAAATCCAATACCGCGAACCAATCTCCTGGTATCGATTTAAAGCATCCTTTGCAACTTCTTGGTGCGTAGGCGGCTCTGGTATGGGATCGTGGTGGTGGTTACTTTGCATGCGCATCAACCTTCTTCAGGTAAGTTACATTAGGCTTAGTACCAAGTTCTTTCAACACTGTATAATTACGATCATCACTGAGCAGTTCAAAAACTTTGCTTTTAGAATCATTTAGGTCGCCAAACACAAGTGCGTTTGTGGGACAAGCCTGAACACAAGCAGGCGCGAATGAGCCTTCTAAAGGATTGGTACCAGACCTGGTCGCTCTTCGGATGCGCTGAACACACATTGTGCATTTTTCCATGACTCCTCGGCTTCGGACCGTGACATCTGGGTTGAGTTGATTACGAAGATCCTCCGGCCATACCGGTTCCCAAAAGTTAAAACTGCGCGCATGGTAGGGACAATTGTTTGCGCAGTACCGAGTGCCGACACAACGATTATAGACTTGAACATTGAGCCCTTCTTGGTTGTGATATGTAGCGTAAACAGGGCAAACAGGCTCACAAGGAGCATTTTCACAATGTTGGCAGAAAAGAGGAATAAATCGAGCTTTAATATCAGGGAATTCACCCTCCCAGTATCGCTCAACTCGTATCCAAGAAATCGCCCTGCCTTGATTAAAATGAGTCTCATCGTTAATGGGAATGTTATTCTCAGACTCACAAGCTATCACGCAACCCTGACAACCAGTGCATCGATCTAAATCAACAACCATTCCCCAGCTTGTGTCAACTGGGCGCTTAGCTAGGTCTCTGTCTAAGTCTGGTGTAGTTACCATATCCGATTCCTCATTTTATTTTCCCCACAGCACTAATGATGTGAGCCTAACGGCAAAATTTCTATAATTTTTTGATCATCTAATTGAACAGCTGGAACGATCCCTTCTAGTGAAGGTAATTTTGAGCGTTTGTTGGTCTTTGCCAAACGAACCTTCGTAGAAGCCCATGCAAAAGCACCAGTACTTGCGTCCTCAGCAGATCTTAGGATTTCAAACACATTCGCCCCTCTACCTGAAGCATAGCTAGTGAACTCCTTGTGGCCTTGGCCAAACGGAATCCCCACGATATCAGGAGGACAAGCGGGGTTCACATATACTGCAGCTTGTATGTATTTTCCGGTGCTGGATTCAACCACCACGATATTCTCAAATTTCAGATCTAATTTTTCTGCAGTTTTGGGATTGATTTCAACCCAAGTTTGCCAAGCTACGGTGGTCAACGGATCAGCCGTGGCCTGAAGCCAAGGCAGATGAGCTAAATCACCTTTTCCTAAGGCTAATGACTCGAATGGAACTAACGTGAAAGGAAAACTCTTTGTGTTCGAGCCAAACTTAGCATTAGGTAATAATGTGGGTACCCTTGGAATTTTGGCAGACGATGCAGGTCTGTCCTTTAAATCCCACCATCCACCTCTCTCAAGCGTTTTTTTCCAAAATTCTTCAAAGGTAAGTGCTTGAACAGAACCGCTACTTCTTTGATGGAATGATTTTGCTTCTTCCCTTACGAAATCTCTCATAGTCGACCAGGGGAGTTGTGATTCCAAACCCAAATCTTTCCCAGTCTGGAGTAGGACGTCACCAAAGCCCATGGTGTCACGGAACCTTCGGACAACTGGTTGTTGAAAGCCTACTGAAGTAAAACCAGGGCCTGGATCCGGAGTATCACTACCCCAGTCTTCTAAAGTCGTATGACCAGGAAGTACTAGATCCGCAATCGCAGTAGTTTCATCAGGGAAAGAAGAAAAACTTACAATATTAGGTACATTCGATATTGTGCTTGCGGCATCGAGCTCACCGGGTAAGCCGTAGATAGGGTTTGCGTCTCTAACCAGAATCGTTTCTATATCACCCGATTTCATGAGCTCAAGCTCCGATCTCCATTCTTTGAGAGAGGAGGGCGAAATGCGAGTCACGTTTGTAGCTGAATTGAGGATCACTCCACCGGTTTTGTTCACACTACCAACCAAATGGTTAAGAGCATAGATAGCCCTGAGCGCTTCTGTACCGTTGGTGTGTGCTCCAGCAGAGCCACCCCCAATTGCAAGTGCCGGGCCATTATGTGAATCCGCAAAAGCTTTGGCGATTTTGATAATTCTTTCTGCTGAGACTCCAGTTGCGTTTGCAACATCACCAGGTCGAAAACCGCTGTACGCGTTAAGTCCTCTACCACCAGTCAATTTAGAGACGGCATCATTTTCTGCCATACCCTCGTCGATGATGACATAAGCAATTGCCATCGCCACAAGCCCTTCTGTGCCTGGGTGTACATACACCCAATCATCTGCTGAAGCAGCCGTTAGAGAGAACCTTGATTCGAATTGGACAAGATGGCCACGGTGTGACCTATTCTTGCCTTGCCTGAATTCACCATAGCCACTAGCAAAATGAGTTGGGGAACCCCAAGTTCCAAGAAAATCACTTCCAAATGAAAGGATCGTTCCAGAATTCGCAATATCATAATCGGGCAATGCTTTTTCACCGAAGACATCATGAATTGCTTTATACAATGGAGCTTCATCCAGGGGTTCGAACGAAAGCAGCTTTGATCCGTGAGCTTCAGAAAACGCTGTCGCTACTTTGGCTAAGGCGCCTCTTATCGGGGGCGTGATCAGTCTGGTTTTATTTGGATCCGATGTTTCAAGGACATTCTTGAGTCTTTGAAGAGCCTCAGGCCATCCGATTCTCCTGAAAGGCCCTCCCTTGCCAGTTCGCACCATTGGCTGGCTGATTCGATCAGGGTGGTATAGCTCCTGAAGTAGTGCCTCAGTGCGTAATCCGTGTCGTCCTAATGAACCGCCCGAGGGATCAGCATTCAGAGGATAATCAGGATTACCCTCAACTTTCTTGGCCCTTCCTTCCATTACCCGGACTAAGATGCCTTCGCTACTGCCGAGGCCTTGTGATGTAGTCGCGTAGTAATTATCCCTTCCAGTTACAAGGTCTTCAGGTAATTCCAGAGAGCTTTGGACTTTGATTTCTTCTTGAGGAACGGTGCAGCCGTTGAAAACCACGGCGCCTATGCCTGTGGCACCAGCCCATTTTAGAAATTGTCTTCGTGAAAGTGGCATTTAGTTAAGCCTCATTAATAATGACATGTCGCACAATCCGTAGGCGCATTCAAATCACGATGACAGTCTACACAGTCTCGCATTTTGAGGTTGCGTACCTGTTTTACTACTTCCATTTCGCTAACATTGCCGTGGCAAGTTGAACACGTCAAACCTGCCGTAATATGCGGCTCGTGAATGAACTGCACATGGTCTGGCATTCGATGTACTCTAGCCCAATCGACTGGGGAAGGCAGCTCTTTACCATCGTCAGATCCATAAAAAGCTGTAACTAGCTTTGAAATTTCCTGTTCTGCACTTGAACTGGAAGACATAGATCCATCTATTCTCCCGAAGTCGTGACAGAAAAGACATTGTTCTATTGCAGGGATTGTGGCAGCTTCATCCGTACTTACAGTCCTATGGCAAAATTGACAATCAAGTCCAGCTTCTTGAACGTGCACAGTGTGGGGAAATGAAATGGGTTGCTCAGGACCGTCATAAATACCGGCTATATCAAAAATTCCCGAAGGTTGACTCCACCAAGCTTGGATGAAAAAAATTCCAATAAAAAGTCCAACTAGTGCTACAACTAGACCAATCAATGGAACTGCGATTTTTAATACTAGATTATTCATTTCAAACAGCAAATGACCAACGCAAGTGGTTATTGCAAACCTTTGTCAAAAATCTCCTTTAAGATATCGAGCCTGTTGATAAAAACTGCAACACTAAAAACTGCAAGAGCTAAAAAGAATAACGCAGCACCATATAAGGGTGGTTTTACTATCCTAATTGCTGAAGCAGGTAATTCTCTGGTGAAACCTAAAGATGGAACAATCGCATAAGCTAGCAAAACAGTGTGTGCAAATGCGGCAACCGAAGCAAATAGCCACCATAAAGGAAGAAGTAAACCACCGACCCGCTGCCAGTCCAGGGCAGTAATGAAGCTAGGGTCGGTACTCAAGCGAATCCTCCGAGGCAACTAATTTCGTATGGGGTAATGAGTGAACACTGCAGCCCCGAACCGGAACGTTAAACCCCTTAGGGCAGGCTAGTCAACATGATTTCATGAAACGTTTTTCTCATTTGGGAATGAAAGGATAGTATTCACCATCTTAAAGAGTATTAAGTAAAGAAAAACCTAAGCGAAGTACTTGCGTGAAGCCCTTGCATTTAAGCTATCGATAGATAAAATCATTTTAGATTTGGAGATGAGATATGGCACAGAATCCCTCTGAAAGTTTAAGGTCTGATCGTAGAGGATTTTTAAAACGAGTGGCATTGCTCGGCTTAGCTGCTACAGCTTTGGGAGTTCTTTCTCGTCGCCCATTTGGTGATCCGAGAAGAAAGGGAAGATCAATCCCATCTGATTTGCCTGGCGCTGGCTCCATCTTTCAACCTTTGGGAGATACGCGACGGTCTTAGTAGAGCGATAAACGCTCTGTTTCGTAACAACTTTTCCGGAACTCTTCATCAAAGTTTGACAATTTTGCGTAAACCGTCGTAAAGTCCATTCTAGCGACGAGAATGGAGGCAGTTATGGATGATTTAAACACACAAATTATAACTGTTTTACAAAACGATGGCAGAGCTTCTCATGCAAGTATGGCTAGGGATTTAGGTGTTAGTGAAGGCACAGTACGACGCCGGTTGACCAAGCTTATTAACGATAAAGTGATTCGTGTTGTTGCTATAGCCGAGCCGGAACAAATGGGATTTCATACTTCCGCATTTATAGGATTACAGGTTGATCCTTCTCGCGTTGAAGCAGTTGCGCAGCAACTCGCATCACTTTCCGAGACTGAGCATGTAGCTATTACTACTGGAAGCTACGACATTTTCATATGGGTCAATTTGCCGAGTTCTGAGGCGTTAGCTACATTTTTGCACTATAAAGTAGGAATAGTTGAAGGTGTTAGGCATACTGAAACTTTTGTTAGCCTTGAGACCAAGAAGCGAGTTGCCAGACTGAACGTTCATTAACGAGTGGTCTCTCCTTTGTTCGTTGACACTCTAAATTTCGATGGATAGCATGACCTTGCGCCGAGGTAGCTCAGTCGGTAGAGCACAGCACTGAAAATGCTGGTGTCCCCAGTT
>CAYMJY010000033.1:0-14566 GCA_964391355.1 uncultured Dehalococcoidia bacterium
GATCAGTAATAAAAGCTGGAAACAGGATCGGCACAAAAGTCAAAATAATTGAAGAGGATGATTACATTCCTAGCATCGATATCCAATACCCGTTTGACTTGTGGCTTGCGAACAAAGTAATAACTGAATGGGGTCGTATGCCGAATGATGACGATGGCCATGCCGCGTTCGATTCACGTAGGGGAGACCAATAATGGTTGACCTAATTCACCCAAAAGTATTGATTGTCATCCCAGTACGAGGCATAGACGCGGAAGACGAAAAAGGTCCTTTAATGTTGGGTGGAAAACCACTGATTTCATACACAATTGAAGCTGCGCTGGCTTGTTCGTCAGCACAAAGAGTTGTAGTGTCCACCGATAGCGAATCTGTGCAAAAACTGTCTATACAATTGGGAGCAGAGGCACCTTTCTTGAGACCAAAAGAGTTGAGTGAAAAAGGTGTGACGCTTGATCGAGTTTTGCAGCATACTTTGAATATAGTTATAGACGAACACGGATTTTCACCTGAGCTTGTTCTTACATTAGAAATTGCACATCCTTTCAGACCTGAAGGTTTGTTAGAGCAAATTATCAACTCACTGATTGAACAAAACTTGGATACTGTATTTGCCGCCTTCAAGGAAAACCATGCTTATTGGAAAGCAGATGAATATGGGTCATTAATGAGAGTTGGCGTACAGGAAACCACTACGCGAGACAAAATGAATCCTATGTACAGAGAGATGGCAGGGTTAGGAATTGCTACGAAGTCAGAAGTACTAAAGACTGATGGAAGGTTTGGGCAATTGATAGGGCTTGTCCCTCTCCAAGATTTTTCTTCCATAATAGACACGCAAGACCCAGACGGTTTGTTTATTGCTGAGTCTTATCTAAATATGGCACGGCCGGGTGATGCATAATTCTAACGCAGAAAATTGGAATGAACGTGCCCTTTCTCAAGGGCATACTGGATGGGCGAATCCGCACATTTATCGCTACGATCAACCACTTAGAATTCAGGCAATATTAAAGCTAATAAAATCCTCACCTTTTTCAATGACAGAACTGTCAGTTTTGGATTTTGGGTGTGGAACAGGCGATTTCTCCTTTGCTGTAGCCAACCTAGGCGCAAAAGTCACAGGTATAGATATAAGCGACGTTGTTATTGAGAGGGCCAAGCAAATTGCTGGAGGTAAAAGTAATGCCGCCTTTGAAACCTCATCTGATTCGTTTTTCACTAAAAGACCAGAAAAGTTCAACATGGTTCTGTCAATAACAGTTCTCCAACATTTGAATGGGAATGAACTAAAAAAAACTTTGAGACAACTTTTTAAGGTTATGGTGCCAGGTGGGTATTTGCTCGCTATAGAAATGGTGAGAGGTACTAGGAATCCGGATAATAGAACATCACCAATCCCTCGTGGACATGAAGACTGGCTAAAGGAATTTAACGATTGTGGGTTTGAATTAATTAAGATAACTAGTTATCCCCAATGGGCAACCACTGTTCTTTCGCGGTTGGCAAAATCTGTTCCGTCGAAACAGAATTCAGTCTCAGGAAAAACCCCAGGGCTAGGTTTTTCCTTTATGAGGAAAATAGTGACTAGGTTGATTTTAATGATTGCTTATCCGGTGGATCATTTGTTTAGAAAATCTACACCAGTCACCATAGCGCCTTACAGTGTTTTGATTTTGAGGAGACCATGATTTGAGCAGGATATTAATTGGACGCATGTCTGGTGATTTTCAGCTCCTAGGGTATTCTGGGTCTGAATTACGAATTTCATGGAATAATTTAAAAACCACAGATAAATCGATTAGTGATTACCTACCAAATGGGTATCGGAAAATTGATTTAGAAGCGGTGAAATGGCTTAAAAAACTAAGCCATGAAACCTTGCCAGGTGGTCGGAGTTTGCATGATTGTTTGTTGTTTGAATCGAGCTCTCTTTGGTGGTTTTTTGAAAGCTCAATCTATCGTGAAATTTTTAAAGAAATATCAAGATCTATTGCAATTCTTGACTCGATCTGTGCGATGGAAAATCCATTATCACTAAGCATTATTAATGATGGTTCAGTACTTTATAAGACAGTTAAAAAATTCTGCGAACATAGGAATTTGAAATTTGAATCAGCGGAACCTTCTTATAATGAAAAATCAAATACCAGAAAAAATTTCTGGAAACCAACAGCCTTAACAATTAGGAATTTACTTAGGAATACCCTTGCACCGAACTTTAAATATCCTGATCCCACAACTCCAAGAGTACTTATCACTTCGATGGCTCGCGAACAATTTTCAATCAATAAGAAAACTAAAAAGCAAGAACCCGATGATTTAATTTTAGCGTCAGTCATAAACCAGCTGATAAGTGAAGAATGTTCTGTTGTGCAACTTTATAAATATCCATACGGGAATCGCGTGAAAGTGCCTGGAAATATTTCTAGGCATAGGCAGGTTGTCACATGGGATTCATTTAATGGAAGACGTATAAAGCCATCATATAAAAAACAAAAAAATACCATTCATAAAGAATGGTTACGGCTATCTGGAAACAATGAATTCAGAAGTTTATGGTATTACCAAGGGATTTCGCTTTGGGAAATCATTTCTGACGTACTAAGGGATTTGTGGTTCAGAAATGGCAATGCTGCAGCGAAATATTTATTGTTGTCCAAAGTAATGCTCGAAGAAACTAAGCCCGATATTGTTGTGATGGCTTCTGATACAAGCCTAGATAACAAGGCTGTTCTGGTTCAGTCAAATAATTTGAACATCCCAGTAATTAGCCTTCAACATGGAACAATTCTTGCAGAGGATGATTACCTTTGTGATTATTCTCATATTAAAGAGGATTTTGATGTGGTTCCATCAAGATCAAGTTTATACCCCCAAATAACCTGCCTATTTGGTCCTGAATCGCATGAGGTTATGGCTAACCAAATAGGTTATATATATAGCGAGCGTCTGCAAAATATTGGACAACCCAGATTCGATCAATTGATCGATGATTATTCAATTGATGACAAGGCATTATTCCTAGAGACCTTCAGATTGGACCCTGCCAAGAAAACCGCTTTAATTGCCTCTCAGACGTTCAAAATTGCTGGCAATAAACATGATTTTTTCGAAGTGATACTCAGTACTCTTAAAAGCATCCAGGGTTTACAAATTATGATCAAACCTCATCCTGTGGAACCTGAATCCTATATAAAAAAACTAGCACAACGATTAGGCGCAAAAGTAATTGTGCTGCCTTCAAATTTTGATATCAGCCAAGCAATTAAATCTTGTGATTTTCTAGTCACTTCATACTCTACGGTTGCCATAGAGGCTATGGTGGCGAACAAACCTGTTATTACTATCAATCTCACGGGTATGCCGGATGTGGTTCCTTATGCAAATGAGGGAGCTGCCTTAGGTGTTGTGAATGCTGAAGAATTATTAGATGTTGTTACTAAAATCACTGACGATCCAGCCTTTGTCCATCAACAAACTTCATCAGCAAAACAATATATTGACCGTGAATTAACATTTTGTGACGGAAAAGTGACAGAAAGATTTGTGAAATTAATATTTGAGCATGTTAAACCTAGGCTATAAAGAAACCTAAGTTCAATATTAATACTTCCTTCTGGGTATTTCTTACCCAGCCTTACTTTCATATTTTATGTGCCAAATAAGCTAAGACTGTTAAAGATTCCCAAACGGAAACCTTCCAAGAGGATCGTTTTTGGGCTAACTTAGCAAAATGACTTCCTCAGTACTGATACTAGGCGAATATCCACCGCCATTTGGTGGAGTAGCTATACACATTCGTTCTTTCGTTCCTTACTTATTACAAAAGGGCTATAACATTCAAATTGTTAGTGCTGGAAAGACAGCAGGCCTAGAAAGCTATGAAGGCTTTAGTGTCCATCGATTGACACACAATAGAGCAGCAAGTGCGAAAAAAATTATTCGAAGAATTCCAAGTGTTACAAAAGACTTTATCAAAACCAGATTTGCAACCGCTGATTTCTTGAAAGCAGAAGTAATCGCCTCTGCAGCTGAACCTCTAGTTGAAGAGGCGGACCTAATTTGTGCATATCATATTTTCCCGTGGGGATTTGCGGGGGCAATGTTGGCTGAAAAGTATAAAAAACCACTTTGTCTGGTTCATTTTGGAGAGGTTTACGCCTCTGAGCCCTACTATAGGAAAAATATTCGGCAGGTAAATTTCATAACAGAGCGGAGCTCAGAGATTGTAGCTGCTAGCGAGCATTGTGCTAGAAGTTTAGGGATGCTTGGTATTGAGTACGACGTCAAAGTCGTACCTATGGGTGTCGACCTTGAATCGTTAAACCCTTCCAAAGATCGAGAAATAATCCGCGACCGTTATGGAATTAAACCTACAGACCCGGTCGTACTGTATTTAGGAAGAATGCACAGGAACTTGGGACTGCATACTGTGCTCGAAGCTATACCAAAATTCTCAGGACAAGCAAAGACCATTATTGCAGGTGCAAGTGGTGAACTGACTGACGCTGCAAATGAAATTGCTAGGCGTTTTCCTGATCAGGTTTTTGTGGCCCCAGATTTCCCATTTGAGGACCTTTCAGGTTTTTATGGAGCATCAGATGTAGTTGTAGCACCTTCCCCTGACAATAGACCTTGCATGGGATTAGCTATTAAAGAGGCCATGGCTTCAGGCAAACCAGTTGTTGCCTGTGATATAGGCGGAATTCCCGAAGCTGTGGATCATGGCGTTACCGGACTTTTAGTTCCTACAGAAAATGCAGAATCCCTAGCTCAATCAGTAACTCAACTTCTAGATGACCCTAAAAAGCGTCAACTTATGGGAGAGAACGGTAGATTGAGGGCCGCGGATTTGTTCAGCGTAGAAAAAACCAATCAGAGATTAGAATCTATATTTAGTAGAATACTTCAAAATTGAGTTGATTGTGAAACAAATTTCTTCAGAAATTACTATCGGAGCTGTTGGATTAGGGTACGTAGGGCAACCCTTTGTTGGTGCAATGGCTGAGGCTGGTTTTGCAGTAATAGGGCTGGATATAGACCAAGATTTAATAGATAGGTTGTCAAAAGATTATACGCCTACTGTGTACGAACCTGGTTTAGAAAAAATTTTCAAATCTCACCAATCCAATATTTCATTCACTTCTAGCTATGAATTCATGATGGAAAAATCTGATGTCATTTTCCTGAGCGTTGGAACACCATTGAATGAAGAAGGTGAACCTGATAGTAAATCGATTGAGTCTTGTGTGTCAGAGATTGCACCACGTGTGCGCGATGGCCAGCTTATTATTTTACGGTCTACAGTGGTACCGGGAACTACGAGATGGCTCACTCAACAGATACAAGAAAAATCAGGACTTCAATCTGGTATAAATTTTTTCGTAGCTTTTTCGCCAGAGAGAACAATTTCAGGAAACGCGGTTGAAGAATTGAAAACGCTTCCAGCCATAGTTGGAGGAATGGATGACGAGAGCACCAGAAGATCTGTTCATATAATGGAATTGCTGTCGAAGAGTATCGTTATCACTACTTCTAGCCCAGAAATAGCCGAAGTTTCAAAGCTTGTAGACAATATGTATAGAACACTTAACATAGGCTTTGCTAATGAATTAGGGCTCATTGCAGAAGGAGCTGGCATCGATGCCTATGAGGTCGTAAATGCTGTTAATAAATCTTACGATCGTACAAGTGTTTTCCGCCCCGCACTTGGCGCTGAGGGTCCTTGCTTATCAAAAGATCCATTGATTTTAAGACACTTCGCCAAAACTAAAGGTGTAGAAACAAGCATTCTTGATGCGGTAGTCAATGTAAACAAGAACGCCACTGCCCGAATAGCGTTTGAGATTATTGATTTTATTAAAAGGCACACAATCAACAAACCTACTATTTCATTATTGGGCTTAGCTTTTAAGGGTAACCCTGAAACTGATGATGTCAGAGGATCACCTGTAATTGCAGTAATTGATTCTATTCAAAATTATTTCGGTACAGAGGAGATTAAATTCAAACTATACGACCCAATAGTGACAAATTTTTACGGGATGTGCGCGGAGTCGGACATTGATGACTCAATTAGGGACGCAAATGTTGTAGTGATCATGAACGACCACAAATCACTAAGGGGAATTAATGTTAGTCGTATTACCCAGTTAACCAAACGTCCCTTATTGATCATTGATGCATGGCATAGCATTAACGATTTGGATGCAATCACGGCAGAAGAAAGCTTAGAAGTCTATAGAGTAGGGGATGGGCAGAAATAGATATGGCTAAACGTGCTTTAATTACGGGAGTGACTGGTCAGGATGGTGCTTATTTAGCAAAATTCCTTTTGGACCAAAAATATGAAGTTTTTGGCACCTATAGACGTTCCTCTACCCCCAATTTCTGGAGACTTGATGCACTTGGTGTTATCGATAAAGTTAGTTTTGTTCATGCTGACCTCAATGATATGGCAAGCCTATTAGAGGCGGTAACTGTCTCCGAGCCTAACGAAATTTATAACCTTGGTGCCCAGTCTTTTGTAGGTGCTTCATTCGAAGCGCCCTTACTGACAGGGGATGTAGATGGATTGGGGGCTACAAGGGTTTTAGAAGTAGTCCGGAGTATCAATCCTGAAATCCGTTTATACCAAGCTTCTTCTTCAGAAATATTCGGAAACGTTGAAGCTGGTGAAAAGGGACTGACAGAAGAGACACCGATGGAACCAGTTTCGCCTTACGCAGCTGGAAAACTGTATGCATACAACTTAATGAGGATTTATAGAGAAGGTTATGGGCTATTTGCTGCTAATGGCATTTTGTTCAATCACGAATCACCATTGCGAGGATTAGAGTTCGTCACACGGAAAATTACAAATGCTGCCGCACAAATTTCCCTTGGCCTAAGGAATAAACTGCAATTAGGGAATTTAGAAGCTCGTAGAGATTGGGGTTACGCTGGTGAATATGTAGAGGCAATGTGGAAAATGCTTCAGTTGGATAAACCAGGAGATTATGTCATTGCTACTGGTGAATCCTTTTCAGTCCTAGATGTTGTGACCACAGCTTTCGGTTCTTTGGGTGTTGATTGGCAAAAGCATGTAGAAGTTGATCAAAGGCAAATGAGGCCTTTAGATGTTCATAATCTCGTAGGAGATTCAACTAAAGCCAAGGCAGATTTTGATTGGAATCCACTAACCTCATTCAAGGAATTAATTGAATCTATGGCTTTCGCAGATCATGACAGATGGCGCAGAAGAATAGACGGAGAGGTGTTTCCATGGGATGCGCCTAGTTATCCGAGTGAGTCCATCTTTTTAACACGTGGAATAAAAAAATGAGGTATAGGGTTACAGAAGCTTCAATTGGTGCTCAAGAGAAGCGATATGTAAATGACGCTTTAGATAATGCCGAAGTTTCTTCTCTTGGTCCATATGTACGCCGTTTCGAGGCAGCGTATGCTGAGCACTGTGGAGTTAAACATGCGCTTGCTACATCCAATGGCACAACTGCTCTTCATTTAGCGCTCATCGCACTGGGTATCACTTCTGGTGATGAAGTAATTGTTCCAGATCTGACGTTTGTAGCTACGGCTAATGCCGTAATGTATTGTGGTGCTACTCCCGTGTTTGTTGATGTTGACCCTCTTTATTGGGCGATGGACCCAGAAAAAGTCAACAATAAAATAACATCGAAAACTAAAGCAATTATTGCTGTCCATTTATATGGCCATCCTGCCAATATTCAAGAGCTAAGGAATTTGTGTACACGTAACAGCCTTTTCCTAATTGAAGATGCTGCTGAAGCACATGGTGCGTTTTGTTTTGATGAGAGGGTTGGTTCCTTGGGAGACGTGAATTGTTTCAGTTTCTATGGAAATAAGATTCTGACAACTGGTGAAGGAGGGATGGTAACTACAAACTCTGATGAACTAGCACACACTGTAAAACAATTTCGAGACCAGGGTACCCAGCAAGATCGGCGTTACTGGCATCCAGTAATCGGGTACAACTATCGTATGACAAATTTATCTGCTGCACTGGGATTGGCCCAATTAGAAAGATTAGATGAGATAGTTGAAAAAAAAGAGGAAATCTTAGAAAGGTACAAAAAGTACCTTGTGAATGCTCCATTCAGATTTCAAATTAGTCAGCCATGGGCTAGACCTGTTAATTGGCTAACAAGCCTAGTGCTTACTGACCATGCAACAGTTTCAGCGCCAAAGTTGAGCGAATCACTTTTAGCAATGGGTATAGAAACTCGTCCCTTTTTTATACCAATGCACAAATTACCCCCTTATTTGAATAACGAGCTTTTTCCCATTGCTGAGGAACTATCTGAAAACGGACTTAATTTACCAAGTGCTATATCTTTGGAAGATAGCGATATTAAGTACATTTGTGACGCAACATTGAAAATCCTGAATCAATGAAAAAATTACTCTGGCACATAAGGCTTCTGATAATTAGGAGAAGAATTCGAGAGATTCGTTGGTCTTTTATTACGTTAAAGATTTCGGACCATCTTGGATTGGCTAAATGGATTTTATTTCGAACTTTTGGTATGAGTAGAAATGATCAAGTTTCAAAATTTGAGTCTCAAATCTCGAATAAACTAAATGTTCAAAGTGTTATTTCATTTTCTGGAGGAAGAGTTGCACTAAGAGCTATTTTGCAAGCAATGGATGTAGGACCTGGAGATGAAGTAATTATACCTGGGTATACATGTGTTGTAGTTCCTTTCGCGGTAATTCACCTTGGTGCAAAGCCTGTATATGTGGACATAGGTGATGATTACTTGATTGACATAGACCAATTAAAAGCAGCAATTAACGACAATACAAAAGTAATTGTGGCACAGCACACCTACGGATATCAGGACCGAGTGGATGAAATTGTGCGAATCGCTAAAACAAAAGGAATTCGCGTGATAGAAGATTCGGCTCATGCCATAGGCAAATGGCCTGATGGTACTGCACCGGGTTTAAACTCAGATGCGGCATTTTTTTCTTTTGAAAACAGCAAACCTATTACAAGTTTTTGGGGTGGTGCAGTTGCGACTAATAACCTTGATCTTGCCCGTTCCATTCTTGATATAAGGCAGCAAACCCCAAGTCATTCGTATTTCACCGAGATGCTTATAGGAATCCATGTCCTCTTGGCAAGCTTTCTGTATCATCCAAACGTAGTTGGATTAGGGAGGTATATTTTCGCGATACTACTGAGAATGGGCATTCTCAATCATTCAATCTCTGAGAATGATGAAAAAGGATTTGAACCTAAACTCCCAATTAAAAGACTTTCAAACCCTCAAGCTTATTTACTATTACGCCAAGTACAAAGATTAGATGAAATAGAGATGCGCCGCCGTCAGGTAGTGAATGCGTATGCAGAACTCTTTAATTTAGAAAAACCAGATTTACCCTTGCTGCGATTTCCAACTCATACCAATAGAAAGCAAGAACTCGTACGAGAATTTGCCAAACATCAAGTTGAGCTTGGCCAATGGTTCCAGGCTCCTCTTCACCCTGAGAATAGTGACTTTCAAGTTGCAGAATATAACTGGGGATCATGTCCAAATGCAGAAAAAATTTCCAAACTTTGCATTAATTTACCTACTTCGATTAGCGGTTCAGATCTAAACCATGTGCTCAGGTTGGTCGAACGGCATATTAAAACACAGTAATACTTGCTCCATATGCACGTTCGATTTAGTGAACTTGTGAGCTAATCCCAGTGACTCTAAAAGGTTAGCTTCGTATTCTGAAAGTGTGTTGTGGATGATTAAAATTTTATGGAGCTCAATTGCTGATTTCGGCGTGCTTTGGACTGCTCAGCGTATTTTGTATGAGTTAACCTCTCGCATTGGCCTTTTGCAGCTAAAGTTTCCAAAGCGTCATTGGTCAGAAAAAGAATTATTGAAGTGGATTAAACCGGGCTACCCACAAGATGCCTTTGGCTACCACGAAGTATCTTCAATACACGACTGGTCATTTGCTTTTGGCAATAAGGCGGCCACAGCTTCGGCTATAAAACAATCTGTTGCGAAAGAGAACTTGGATAAACTCATTCATGAATCTGAAGAAATTCTGGATGGGAAAATTGCATACTTTTCAGGAGACAAAGCCAAAGTTTTCCCTGAAATTGGATGGCATACGAACCCGTTTACAGAGCAATCTACTAAGAGTTCAGTTCATTGGAGCGTGATTCCAACATATTCACCCAACACGGGTGACGTTAAATATATCTGGGAAACCGGAAGATTTTCCTTTGCTTACAAAATTGCCAGAGCGTATTACATATCAGGGGATGAAAAGCTGCCTGAGAAATTCTGGGAAATCGCTGAGGACTGGATCATAGAAAATCATCCGAACTCGGGACCTCATTGGAAAGACGGACAGGAAATCGCTTTGCGTATCATGGCATGGTGTTTTGCATTGAACGCATTCAGAAATTCGCCTTCTTCAACGCCAGAACGTGTTTTTAAGTTGGTTGGAGCCATAGCAGCGCAAACATCAAGAATAGAGAGTGGCCGTAGGTATGCTGAGCTTCAACGGAATAACCATGTCATCAGTGAAGGTGTGGGGCTATGGACGGTTGGTTTGCTCTTTCCGGAGCTAACTGATTCTAAACGATGGTATGAACGTGGTACGCAAATTCTTTCTGATGCAGCGGATGCGCAAATTGCTGCTGACGGATCATATATCCAAAATTCAATGAATTATCACCGAGTCATGCTAGATCATTATTTATGGGTTTTAAGCCTAGCCAGATCATTTAAATGCGAGACACCGGTAAATCTAACATCGCAAGTTCAAAAAGCAGCGCAATTTCTCTATAACTTCCAGGACAGAAAATCTGGAAACGTACCCAATTACGGGAATAACGATGGTGCATTGGTTTTGCCGATCACCACCTGTGATTATTTAGATTACAGACCTTCAGTAGTGACTGCTTTTTGGTTATTAAACGAGACACGTATTTACGAACAAGGGCCATGGGAAGAACATGCTATTTGGTTAACTGGTGCCGATATTTTATCTGCACCAGTGAAACCGCAACCACAAAGTAGTTTTGCTGCAAAAGAGGGTGGCTACTACGCTATGAGATCCGATTCAGGATTCGCAATGGTGCGATGTCATTCCCATAAACAACGTCCAGGGCAAGCCGACATGCTGCATATGGATCTGTGGCATAAGGGTTTAAATATCGCACTAGACCCAGGAACATATCGCTATTACGCTGAACCTCCGTGGAACACGGGCCTCTCCGATACAACAGCCCATAACACTATCTCTGTGAATAAAACAAACCAAATGAAACGTGGCCCTCGGTTTATGTGGTTTAACTGGACACAGTCGAAGGAAATTACATTTAAGATTGCGGAGGATAAAAGTATCGAAATCTTCCAAGGTGAGCATTACGGATATGAAACAACCAAATCTAAAATTACTCACCGAAGAACAATCATCAGGATTGAGAATCATGCGTGGCTGGTAATTGATGATTTGATTGGCTCAGGTAGACACGAAGCGACCTTGCAATGGCTTTTGAATTCAGTGGATGGTGAAATTCAGAGCTCAGGTGATGGCTCAATGCTCAATTTGGCACCAAGTGCCAAATTTCATTCAAACTTTTGGGGTGTTGAGGGCGCTAAATCGAGCTTAATAACTACCCCAGAGTATCAAAACACACAGGGTTGGTGGTCACCAACATACGGAATTCTGGAACCAGCAGTTTCATTTGAAGTGACAGGAATATCCGAAGGTCCAACAAGATTTGCCACCATCTTTACTTTTTCCGATTGTGATTTTGTTGAAATACGTCAAAATAGAACAAAAATGCAGCTCAATGATCACACCGAAATCACAGTTAATTACTCACAACCATCATTATTGGATACGCCTATACAAGTATTTGTTGCTAGGGCTGATAAGGCTGACTCTCAGTTAACTAGTGAGGATTCGAATTGAATATTTTATACCTTCACCAATATTTCCGAACGCGTTCAGACATAGGAGGTACACGATCTTTCGAATTTGCAAAAAGAATGGTGAGAGCTGGCCATCAAGTCACAATGATCACTTCATCATCATCTGATCTGGGATGGAAAATTACCAGAAAGTCCAAAGTGGAAGGGATTGATGTTATTGAAGTGCGCGGAGGATATAGTGATTATGTAAAAGGTACAGGTCTAGGGTATTTTTCGCGTATCACAAAATTCTTAGCATTTGCTGCTATTAGTTCCATTGTCGCTCTGACTGTAAGGAAGCCCGATGTGGTTTTCGCTACATCCACACCTCTCACAATAGGCATTCCCGGAATAATAGCTAGTGCTAGGTTTAGAGTTCCAATGGTTTTTGAGGTTCGTGATTTATGGCCAGAGGCGCCAATACAAATGGGTGCACTTAAAAACCCGTTTTTGAGGGCTGCGGCAAAAAACCTAGAACTATTTCTTTACAAAAAAGCAGAACATATAGTAGCACTCTCACCCGGAATGAAAGAAGGCATCATCAAAAGGGGTGTTCAGGAACCAAAGATCAGCATGATTCCAAATGCAGCAGACCTTGATTTATTTTCACCTGATCTGGATCCATATAAGGCAAGAAATGCGTTGGGATTAGGAGATAGGTTTATTTGCACGTACTTTGGTTCTATGGGTGAAGCTAATGATTTAGGGATAGTTTTAGAAGCGGCTTTATCATTACAAAATAAAGATGTAGATAATATTATTTTTATTCTTCATGGTTCGGGAAAAAAACGAATCGAATTCGAAGAGACTGCTAGGAAAAATAAACTTTCCAATGTTATTTTTTCTTCTCAAGTGCCGGACAAATCTGCAGTTGCTGATTTACTAGCTGCATCAGATGTCGGTATGACCATTTATAAAAACTTACCTGTCTTGCACACGTGTTCTCCAAATAAACTCTTTGATACGTTTGCAGCCGGGCGTGCTGCAATTGTTAATACTCCTGGATGGCTGCAATCATTAGTAGAAGATAACAAAGTTGGGTTTTATGTAGACCCAGAAAACCCAAACGACCTCGTTGAGAGAATTGAGTTTCTTCGAGACAATCCAGATATAGTAAAAGAAATGGGACGTAACGCCAGACGCCTAGCGACTAGCAACTTTGATAGAGAAAAATTGGCAGACCAGCTAATCGAAGTTTTGGAAAGAGCTTCAAGTGAAAAAATTAGGACTCATACTTAAGAGAGTTTGTGATATCGGGCTTTCAGTGTTTTTATTGATAGCCCTCTCGCCTTTGTTGATCCTCTCTGCAATTTTGGTAAAGAAAACAATGGGTAGCCCTATTTTCTTTCGCCAACCCCGTATTGGACTTCAGGGAGCAGAGTTTAGAATTTTCAAATTTCGAACAATGATTGAAAGTTACGACTCAGAGGGCCAATTGCTTGCAGATGACAAAAGGATCACTAAAGTTGGTTCATTTTTGCGCAAGACAACTTTTGATGAACTTCCAGAGTTGCTTAATGTGCTAATAGGGCAAATGAGTATTGTTGGGCCTCGTCCTTTATTAATTGAATATAGGGATCGATACGACCAATATCAATGGCGAAGACACGAAATGCCACCCGGAATGGCCGGGCCAGTATTGGCAAATGGGCGAAACAGTGTGGGTTGGGATCAGAAGTTCATACTGGATTTGGATTACGTGGATAATTGGTCCTTGCTTCTCGATACCAAGATTTTCTTTAAAACTTTTTGGGCCGTTATTAGCCGGAAAGGGATCAGCGCTGAAGGGCATATCTCTATGCCTATTTTTGAAGGTAATAGTGAGGAGAAAAGCACTAAATGACAGATACAACTCCTTCTAAACCCGTATTGATTTTAGGAGCTGGTGGACATGGGCAAGTAGTAGCACAAGCCGTTTTAGCTTCAGGAAGAAACGTTCTTGGGTTCTTGGATGACGATAAACAAAAATTAGGTCAAACACTTGAGGGTTTTAGTATTTTAGGCGACTCAAATGATGCACCGGACTTATTAAATCAAAATGATGCGAGCTTGATAGTTGCAATAGGTGATAACCAACAACGGCACTTGAAACTTTTTTCGCTGCTTAATGCAAATTTAGAAATTACTACGGTGATACACCCGTCAGCTGTTGTGGCTCCCAATACTATAATTGGGTTGGGTACAGTAATCATGCCTTTAGCTGTAGTTAATACGGGTGCAGAAATAGCTCAGGGAGTCATTGTAAATTCATCATCCGTCATAGAGCACAACGTAAAATTAGGCGTGTGTGCACATGTTAGCCCTAGAGCAGTAATTGCGGGAGATTCCGTTGTTTTAGATAGAGTTTGGGTTGGAGCAGGAGCAGTAGTAAAAGAAGGGCTTACACTTGGAACAGATGCTATTGTCGGGGCTGGAGCTGTTGTGTTGGAGGATGTTGCACTAGAAGACACTGTTGTCGGAATCCCTGCGAAGAGCATCCGTACTTCCTAGCTCTGGTTTTATTACCCCATTTAGTACTATCATCTTATGCTTAGGGCGATTAGCTCAGTTGGTTAGAGCGCCTGCTTTACACGCAGGAGGTCAATGGTTCGAGTCCATTATCGCCCACCACT
>CAYMJY010000034.1:0-13893 GCA_964391355.1 uncultured Dehalococcoidia bacterium
TGCCCCGTGGTGCAGTGGTAGCACAGCAGTCTTTGGCACTGTTGACCCGGGTTCGAATCCTGGCGGGGCAGCCATTTTTATAAATACGAATATGTGCACAAATAGACGGGGAGGAGTAATGGCAATACCTTGGCGATCAAGTTGGGTAAAAGCAGGTGAGGTAAAGACACATTACTCCGAGGCTGGAGAAGACGGAAACCCGGTCATTTTACTGCATGGAAGTGGACCTGGATCCTCAGGTGCTGCTGGTTTTAGGTTCATGATACCCGCCCTCGCCCCTTACTTTAGAGTCTATGCGCCTGACCAGGTATCTTTCGGCAGGACAGACATGAGCAATCCAAGTTCATGGCCATATGATGGTTTGCAGAGCTTGGTAGACCACACATCAGACTTTATTGAAGCTCTGTGCTTGGAAAATGTATCAATTGTAGGTAATTCGCAAGGAGCTTATGTAGCTATTAAATATGCACTGGATCACCCAGGTAAAGTCAAAAAGTTATTTCTGATTGGAAGCGCTACTATTGCATGGGCTATGGGAATACCTCAGGTATCAACACCTGGATTGAAAGCTTTGAGCGAATATGACGGTACTGAAGAGAAGATGCGTTTATTTTTAGAAGCGATAGTCAGCGACCCCAAAACTGTCACTGACGAGTTAGTCAAAACAAGAAATGATGCATTCCATCTCCCTGGAGTACCGGAAGCTAGGAAGGTTTTCGAGTCTACAAGAGCTAAAGTTGCTGAGAATCCAGAGTGGCATCAAAGATATAGCTTAAAAGGAAGGCTAGAGAAATTGACTACGCCCACGCGTTTCGTCTGGGGAAAAAATGATACATTTGCGCCCCCTGAATTAGCCTATCAACTACAACCGATGATTCCAAATATCAATATCGAGTTCATTGAAGGAGCCGGTCATCAAGTCCAGACTGACCAACCAGATTTGGTTCACTCCATGGTTATAGATTTTTTCAGTAGTTAAAATTTATTTAAGGAAGATTCAATGCCAAGCAAGGAAAACTTACACCAACTTACAGCGACACAAGCAGCTGCCCTCATTGGTAAAAAAGAGATTTCACCAGTAGAGCTAGTTGATGCACTACTGGATAGGATTCAGACCTACGACTCAAAGTTAAAATCTTTTGCTACCGTGACTGGTGAAGTAGCACGCAAGCAGGCTCAGGAAGCGGAGAGAGAAATTGTTCAATCAGGGCCAAAGAGCCCAATGCATGGTATCCCGTATGGTCTAAAGGACATTATCGATACGGCTGGTATTCTCACTGAAGCTGGCTCGAAAGTTTATGAAGGAAGAGTTCCAGAGAAAGATGCCCATGTAGTTCAGCTTTTCAATAATGCAGGCGCGATAATGATGGGCAAAACCGTAACAACAGAATTTGCGGGAGGCCATCCCTCAAAGAGCGTTAATCCATGGAACCCCGAATATACTCCCGCGGGCTCTAGTTCAGGATCAGGAGTTGCAGTTGCGGCAAGGTTTATTCCGGCGGCTCTAGGAACCCAAACAGTTGGATCAGTATTGCGACCTGCAGCTTACAATGGAGTAATTGGGTTTAAACCATCATTTGGGCGTATTGGAAGGACTGGAGTTATTCCAATGTCATGGAGCTGTGACCATGTTGGGATACTGGTTCGGAGCGTAGATGACGCAGCTTTAGTATTAAATACGCTTGCTGGTTATGATCCATCTGACGATGGAAGTATCAATAAGGTTCCGCCTAATTTCTCCGCTGAAATCAACCAAATCAGCAGCACTCCTAAAATAGCTTTTATCAAAACTTACTTTTTAGATGAATCAGAAGACATTACGCGACAAGATGTGTTAAGGGTAGCGGAATTGCTAGCCAATGCAGGCGCTACAGTGGAGGAAGTTGATCCGGGCATTGATTTTGCAGATGGCTACAACGCCCATCGCATTGTTCAGCAGGCTGAGATGGCAGAATGGCATCAGCCGCTTTATGACGCAACTCCCGACCTTTATCAAGCAATTACTCTTGAGTATATGAAGAACGGAAGAGGATTTAGCGCAATAGAATTTATAAGAGCAAATAATGTGAGAGAAAAAATGAGGGATGCTGTTCTCAAAATTCTTGAAACATTTGATGTATTAATGATGCCTACGGCTAGTGGTCCAGCAACTTTAGGATTACTGAATACAGGAGACACAAGATTTCAAAGTCCTTGGAGCTTCACTGGACTTCCCAGTATTGCATTACCTACTGGCCTCACTCCTTCTGGTTTGCCTACTTCGGTACAACTTGTAGGATCGAAAATGGGAGAAGTTGGTTTGCTTGCTGCTGCACAATGGGTAGAAAAATCTATGAATGTTTCAATTGAGCCTGAATTAAGCTAATTTTTCTGAAGGGTCGCTTTTTCGAATTTCAGTTAACTTCAACTAGCCCTTGGTTTAGTTTGTAGTGATTCGCATACATTCCATTTTTAAGTATTAATTCTGCGTGACTACCAACTTCAACTATGCGACCTCCATCCATGAAGACAATTTTGTCTGCAGTTCGAATTGTTGATAACCGATGAGCAATCACCACAGAAGTCCTGTTTTGTAAAAGTTGTTTGAGGGCCTCTTGAATTTTTTGTTCCGTTTGAGTGTCTACATTTGCGGTTGCTTCATCCAAGACCAAAATCCTTGGATTTGCGGCTAGCGCTCTAGCGAAACTGAGTAGCTGCCTTTGACCGATACTTAAATTGCCTCCTCTCTCTTCCAAGATTGTGTTGTACCCATCAGGCATTTCTTTAATATATTCATCAAGGCCTACAACCTCACCAATTTCCTTTATTGCACTTATTGATAGACTTTGATTCCTGTATTTAATGTTCTCTTCGATTGTGCCGGTAAATAGAAATGGTTCTTGTAAAACTATACCCATCTGCGTGGAGAGAGAGCTCAGTTTTGCATTACGGATATCAGTCCCGTCAATGCTAATTCTTCCAGAGGAAACATCATAAAACCTTGATAACAATGCTGCCATTGTTGTTTTTCCTGCACCTGTAGGCCCGACTAAAGCGATAGTTTGCCCGGGTAGAATTTCAAGACTCACATCAAATAAAACCTGTTTCCCCTCTGTGTACGCGAAACATACGGAATCAAATTTAACGTGCCCCTTAATTTCGGATAGCTCTATTGAGGAAGGTACATCTTGAATTTCTGGTTCCGTGTCTAGCAACTCGAAAATCCTTGACCCTGAAGCCATAGCTCTTTGCAATTGAGTAAATTGCATCGTTAGTATCCTTATGGGATCGAAGAACCTTTGAACCCATAAAACAAACGCTAAAAACAGACCAGCGTCTAAAGTTTGATTACTAACCATTTGCCCACCAAAAATCACGAGTGATGAAAGAGCGATACCAGTAAAAAACTCAACTGTTGGCATAAGTGATGCTGACACTCGAGTGGCGCGGATGTTGGCTTCAAGGTGTGATGAATTCAATAAATCGAATTCTTTTAAGTTTGATTCTTGGCGATTGAGCGATTGAACTACTCTCACACCAGAGATATTTTCTTGAAGTGATCCATTGACTGTAGATATCGCAAAGCGAACGCGCAAGAAAATAGGCCTCGCATAGCGTTGCCAATAAAAAACTATTATTACAAGGAATGGCAGTGCAGCCATCGTGATCAAGGCAAGCTTCCAACTTAGGAGAATCATAATAACAACGATCCCTGTTAGGCTTAATAAATCACCTATGCTGGTGGCTATAATGTTGAAAAACTCTTGTAGTTGCTGAACATCATTTTGGGCTCTGGACATAAGAGAGCCGACTTTATATTTGTTATGAAAAGACATCGACAATCTTTGGAGGTGAGTAAAAATCTCAGACCTGAGATCATAGAGAACTTCTTGTCCTAACTTGGCAAGCAGCCACAGGTGACCGGAATTTGAAACATAATTAATCAATACCAATACGAAGAAGATCCCTACAGCTGTATTTAAACCTGAAATATCACCATTTAATACGTACCTATTAATACTTTCTCGAAGCACTAGCGGAATTAAAATCGTTACAGCGGTATAAACAAGCATGAAGACCAAAGCAATTATCGCTGTACTTCTACGTCGTATCACGTATGCGATCAGCCTAAGGATAACCCTGCTATCGTAAGCTTTAGACTGCTCCTCATCTATATCGAATTGACCTCTTCGCCAAGACCCCCCTAGCCCAGATCCGCCATGCATTAGTTTTGCCCCCTAGTTGGGGTTTTAGTAGAAAGCAAACTTTGTTGCATGCTCGCTATTTTGCTGAAATTACCCTCTTGTTCAAGTAATTCTCTGGGATTCCCTGTTTCGATAATTTTACCTTTCTCAAGAATAATTACCTTGTCTGCATGTTGAATAGAGGAGAGCCGATGAGCAACTATTAGAGTAGTTCGGTTTTTCATGACTTGAACCATAGCGGCTTGAATTTTAGTTTCAGTTGCAGCATCTACACTGGATGTAGAATCATCAAGCACCAAAATCGGAGGATCAATTAAAAGAGTACGAGCAATTGATAATCTTTGCCTTTGCCCACCAGATAACGTCATCCCTCGTTCCCCGATTATCGTGTCATACCCATCAGGCAATGACTCGATTTCGCTATCTATTTGAGCAGATTTTGCAGCTTGAATTACTAACTCCTCGCTTGCATGTTCAAAACCATATTTGATGTTTTCACGAATTGAAGCGCTGAATAAAAATACATCTTGCTGTACAACACCTACAGTCTCACGTAAGGAAGCAAGCGATACGTTCCTGATGTCAAACCCATCTATTGTGATAACACCATCATCAACATCGTAGAAACGAGGTAGAAGGCTTGCGATGGTTGTTTTACCTGAACCAGCAGCGCCCATGATTGCAATGACTTCCCCAGGTTTCGCTTCGAATGAAACATTGGAAATGGCAGGTTGGTTTATATAAGAAAAAGTAACGTTTTCAAAACAAAACGAACCTTTAACATTCTTTATAGCAGATGAATTAACACGTTCTGTTACAGGAGACTTTGCATCTAATACTTCGAATAAACGTTCACCAGCAGATATCGTTCTGGCAATGTTATTAACAATCATCCCTAATTGGCGAACTGGTTGAACTAAAAGACTGGAGTAGAAGATAAATTGTGCTAATTCCCCAACGCTCAACCTTCCATCGATAATTGCAGTACCACCAGCCCAAAGTAGAATTCCAGTGGATGCCCAGAATACCGTTTGCATAAATGCTGTATTGCGTGTTTGCGTGCGTTGAGCCTCAAGGGTGATTTGCTTCACATTTTGAATTTGATGTTCGAATTTTCTTATTTCATGACGATCAGCCCCGAACGCTTTGACTACCCTTATACCAGACAAATTTTCCTGAAGGATTGTAGTCATGATGCCCATCTGATCCTGAGCTTTCCTCCAAATCAATCGTAGTTTCTTGCTAATTCCCACCGCTCTGAAACCAATGATTGGCACGAAAGATAAGCTGATTAAAGCCAGCTTCCAATCGAGTATTAGCATGATTATCCCCGCAGATAAGACTAATAGAACAATCTGCCCCGAACGTACCAGGACCATTCCAATAAACATGCGCACCGCTTCAACATCAACAGTTGCACGGGACATGAGGTCACCCGTATGAGCTCTGTCATGAAATGCAAAACTAAGACGTTGCAACTTGTCATATAAGCTATTTCTGAATTCGTACGCGACTTTTTGAGACACCAATTCCGCAAGGTACATATTCACGTATTGCATGATTCCACGGACTCCCATGAATACTAAAACTAGCACTCCGAGAGTAATTAACTCTGTGTTTCCTGCACCTAATATTGCTTGGTCAATTGTTGTACCTAATAACCAGGGGATCGTAATTTGAGCGAGTGTAGAGAGGATCAGTGTTAGCCAAGCCGCAAATACTCGGATTTTGTACTTGAAGGCTATCTTTGTAATTCTTAAAAGTATGTTCAAAAAAAGCTCAGTTATTTAGTGTGACTTCATTATAGAATTGAAATTAATCTTTTGCTTGGCAAGCCTTAGCATGGCTATCATTGATTTATGAATTCAAAAAGAAAAAAACTCCCTTACATTATTCGACCAATGGAATGGGAAGACCTTAATCAAGTTGCAGAAATGGAGAGGGAAGCATTTCCCACTCTTTGGCCAGGAACTTCCTATAAAAGAGAAATGAGGAACAGATCTGCAGAATATGTGGTATGTGCGCATGCAGACGAGAAGATATTCCTGCCATCGAAGCAGAGACGACGCAGTTTAGTAGATATTTTACGGAAACGTCAGACGCATTCTCAAGAACTTGTTGAACGTGAATTACTAGCGGGATACATGGGGTTGTGGTATATGGCAGGTGAGGCACATATCGTCTCTATTGCCGTTAAAAATCAATATCAAAGAATTGGACTGGGCGATCTATTAATGATATGTGCTTTTGAAATGGCACTTCGCAGAAACTCTGAGGTATTAACGTTAGAAGTGCGAGTTTCCAATAATGCTGCCATCGCTCTGTACAAAAAGTATGGCTTAAAAGAAGTCGGGTTGCGTCGTGGTTATTATTCGGACAATCATGAGGATGCACACATCATGAGTACTGACTCTTTAAGAGCGGATCATGTACTAAGAATATTCAAAGAACAGGTCACTGCATTTGAGGAAATCAAAGGTGATTCTGAGCGTAAGTATTTGGAATGAAGGTTAGAACATAATATCAGGCAATAGGATTAAATTATGGTTCGGTTACTTTTTGTACGGCACGGACGTACTAGTTGGAACGTTGAAGGCAGAGTACAAGGAGGTGGGGATTTAGACGAAGTTGGGGTTGCTCAAGTCACCGCTTTGAGTAAACGTTTGCAGAACGAGAAAATTGAAACTGTATACGCCAGTCCGTTTCCTCGGACTGTACAAACAGCAGAAATCGTATCAAATCCCCATCAACTCGAAGTAAAAACCTGCTCTTTACTGAAAGATCTAAATTACGGTAAGTATTCGGGATCTCTGTTATCTGATGTTAAAGAATCAGATCCTGAACTTTGGCTGAAATGGAAAGAAGCCCCCCACTTAGTTACGTTCGATGAGGGTGAATCATTGTCACAACTTAGAATGAGAATTAAAGAATTTATCAATCAAGTATCAAAAAATGCCCACCATGGCAAAATTTTGTGTGTCACACACGACTCTCCGATTAGGATAGTTGTAAGCTTAGCTCTTGGTTATGAAGACTCACTTCATAACGATAAATCTCTGTTGACACCCTTGGCATCTTTAACGGAAATCAATGTCGATTCTGGTAGATTTGAAATTATCTATCGCCAAGATTCAACACATTTAACTGGAGTGACTGAAAATTATTCGTAAGCCACATGCTCATAGGAAAAAAGTACTCAGACCCAGAAAAATTCGAGGTTTAGTCCCTTACTCGCTTTCAGAAACTTACGAACTCCTAGAAAGCTTTTATGGAGAGGTGGAGCATAGACCGAGGCTTCCTCCAGCAGATGAACTGATCTGGACTATTTTGTCTCAACACACATCTGATTTAAATGCCGGAAGGGCATATGATGACCTAAAGAAGAGGTATCCCGAATGGAATTCGGTAATTGAAGCACCAACTGACGAACTTGTTCGCGTTATCCGTTCTGGTGGATTAGCGAACCAAAAAGCTCCAAGAATTCAGGAAGTCCTAAAAATTGTTCAATTGAGAATTGGTAATTTTGATTTATCTTTTCTGGCTGAAATGGATTTACCAGAAGCTAAAGAATGGTTAACTTCTCTTCCTGGTGTTGGGCCTAAAACTGCAGCAGTTGTACTGAGCTTTGCTTTGGGCATGCCTGCATTTGCTGTTGACACTCACATTCATCGAGTAGCAAAGCGTTTATCTTTAATCGGACCAAAAGTAAGTGCTGATGAAGCACATGCTGTTTTAGAAGATTCAATTGACTCAAGTAGGGTTTTTGCTGCTCATGTTTACTTAATTACGCACGGTAGACGTATTTGTAAATCTCTACGCCCATTGTGCAATTCATGCATTTTGAATTCTCGATGCCCGACCTACGAAATCATGAGAAAAGAAAACAAAATCTCTTTAGAAGAATTATCTTCATCCAGACCTGATTTGGCACCTAAGCCTCTCTAAAATTTCAAGAACAAAGAAATGAAACTACCTGCTCACGAACAACTAATCCAGTCAGCACTACAGACTATTTGCCTTGAATTCAACTTTCCGGTTCCGTCACTAGAATGGTCTAAAAGCATGACATATACACTTGGAAAAGCATTTATTGACCCGCCTCGGATTCGACTTTCTTTTTGGTTGAATGAAGAACAGGCTATGGAGACTTTGCGTCATGAACTTGCGCACTTGGCTGTCCATTATGAACCAAAAACCATCAAATACTCTGCTCATGGAGCAATGTGGAAAAATTGGGCTGCCAGACTTGGTGCTATTCCCAAAGCGCGTTCATCTGAACCACCTGCTAATCTTTACAAATTGCCTGAAACTTACGTTGTTTTGGGTTTGGTATGTTCGAATTGTGGTGAAAAATTCTTAAGAAGAAGACTTAAAAAAGACCTTTACCACACTCCATGCGGTACGGACTCAGGAAAATTGAATCTCGTTACCAGAGGTACGTATCACGATATTAAAAATTGGATCTCTCTTTCACCCTAGAATAATGCTATTTTTCTAGAAGATAGACCCCCATGTTAATAATTCCTATTGGCAACGTACTATCAAACCTTTAGGATTCTTTTACGGCGTTATGCCGTGGAAAGGGGGTGGTCCAATAGTGTTACCAAGTAATATCCGCACTGTTGCGTCACCCGCTGCTCATCGGTAGGTATCGCAGGGTCGAACGATTGCCCAGCGATCTGCCAGCTGGGGCCTAGTGATGGGCCTTAGCAGGGGCGCAGCAGGTGCGGCCGGTTTATCCGGTGATTATCGGCGCCTCGTCCATACTCTATGGGCGAGGCGTTTTTCCCTAACGATATGTCAGGATTAGAAAATGCCTATTCGAATTGGTATAGCTTCTGCTTCTAGCATTGCAAAGCATGGTTCAAAGCGGTTTATCCATTACCTTGAAACAATTGAAGAGCAAGGCTGGGATTCTTTATGGTTCTCAGATCGAATTGTCGGTAATGCATGGACGATGGATCCTCTGTCTGGAATGGCAATAGCTATTTCAAAAACAAAGCGACTTAAAGTCGGAACTGGGATTTTATTAATGTCTATGCGTAGCCCAGTTACCTCCGCACGAGCTTTATCTACGATTGACCAAATTTCTGAGGGCAGAATTGCTGCAATAGGAGTAGGTGTTGGGCAGGAGGCTATGCTCGAATATGACGCAATGGGTGTCAACAAGTACGATCGAGGAAAAAGGTTGGATGATGCGATTCGTTTAATGAGATTATTATGGTCTGAAGATGACATCGAATACCTATCAGAGTTTCAGAAAATAAGCGGCTCATCGATTCATCCTAAGCCAATAAATATGAATTTGCCTATTTGGATAGGCGGTAGAACTGAGGGCGCTCTACGTAGGACAGGTGAATTGGGTGATGGGTGGTTACCCACTCAAGTAACTCCAGAAGATTACAAAAGATCCAAGGCCGTGATCAGAGGATATGCGGCTGATGCAAAACGAATGCTTGATGCTGACCATTTCGGGATTCAGCTCGGTGTTTATATAGTAGATAAAGGGAATGTACCGATTGACAAGGTTGCACCTTTTTTGCTTCACCGACGAACTGATGTGAGTTTAGAGGAACTAAATTTGTTGGGAACAAGTGATCAAATTTCCACAAAAATGCATGAGTATATAGACGCAGGTGCGGATAAGTTCGTGTTTAACTTGGCATGTCCGATTGAAGAAGTAGACACTCAATTAGAGATGCTTTCAAAGTATATTGTTCAGCAATTTCACTCTGGGTAAGGTGATTGGGGAAATAGTATGAAAGTAGGGATCATAAATATCACGGGGTACGCTGGCATGGAACTTGCCAGAATTCTTCACCATCATCCTGAGGCAGAAATCGTAAGTGTCACTGGACGAAGTGCTGCTGGGAATCAACTTGGCGAAGTACTTCCTCATTTGGCTGATTTGAAAATCACAGTCCAACCAGAGCTATCTGGAACTTTAGACGTTGTTTTTTCAGCCCTACCTCAAGTAGCAAGCGCCGAAGCATGTGTGCCGTTAGTTAAAAGCGGAATCAAAGTTATAGATATTAGTGCGGATTTCAGGCTAAAAGACCCTGAAGCATATAAAGAATGGTATAACGCAGATCATCCTTCTCCTGATTTGTTAAAGGAATCAGTCTATGGCTTAACTGAATTGAATAAGGATGAAATTTCTTCCGCAAACCTCATAGCTAACCCCGGATGCTATCCCACGGGTGCAATTCTTGCTTTAGCTCCTGTGATCAAAGAGGGTCTGGTTCGTGAAAAAATTATTATTGACGCAAAGTCCGGAGTTTCTGGAGCAGGTAGAGGATTTAGTTTAGGAACACATTTTAGTGAAGTTAATGAAAATGTCTTCCCTTATGCAACTGATGGTCACCGTCATCTTCCTGAAATAACTCAAGAATTATCACGGATGAAGGATCAATTTAATCCAAAGGTTATATTCACACCTCACTTAATACCGATGACTCGAGGTATTCTCGATTCAATATACGTAGATTTCACAGACAACACGTTTAGTGAATCTAAGACTGCTTCTGAGACGATCTCAACCTTGTACCGAGACTTTTACAGAGACTCTCCGTTTATTAAGGTAATGGATGTACCTCCTCAAACTAAACATACATGGGGTAATAATAATTGCTTGATTTTCCCCAAAGTAGATCACCGAACTGGGCAGTTAGTAGTTTTTGCTGCACTGGATAACTTAGTAAAAGGTGCTGCTGGGCAAGCCGTTCAGAATATGAACTTAATGTTTAACTTACCCGAGGAGTCAGGGCTCGAAGGTATTGCCATTTATCCTTAATACGATAAGACTATAAGTGATTTTTGTGCGACAATACCACTACAGCCGTGCCCCTATCGTCTAGAGGCCTAGGACATCACCCTTTCAAGGTGAAGACCAGGGGTTCGAATCCCCTTGGGGGCACCACTCGCTCATCCAATGATTCAAATAAACAAGAATTTATTCATAGAAGAGTCTGAGCTTAGTTACAAATTTGTCACTTCTCCGGGACCTGGAGGGCAAAACGTAAATCGTGTTTCCACAACTGCTCAACTGACTTTTAATGCAGCTGAATGCTTCCACATTTCAGATGAAATTCGTTCAAGGCTCAGGAAATTAGCTGGAAAGAAAATGAACAGGAATGATGTGCTGTTGATTTCAGCTAAAAGATATCGTAGCCAGGAGAGAAATCGACAAGATGCTTTAAAAAGATTTGTTGATTTGGTAAACAGAGCATCCGAACCGCCCAAAAGCAGGAAACCAACAAAACCATCTATCGGGTCTATAGCTAGGCGATTGAAATCTAAAAAAAATAGAAGTACTACTAAACAAAACCGCAAAGTTTCGGATTTGGAACATCTGTGATTGAGTACTGCTCTAAAAATAAGAATGACCGTTTACGTAGGAGAAGAAATGCGACTGCAAGGACAAAGGGCTATAGTGACGGGTTCAGCTTCAGGAATTGGCGCAGCAATAGTAACTGCATTCAAAAGAGAGGGAGCTTTAGTTGTCGGTTTAGATTTAACTGCCTCTGATGATGCGATTAAATGCGATATCAGTAACTTAAATGAAGTGGAATCTGGCATTGAGGAAGCTGTTGAGCGTTTGGGCGGGTTAGATATATTAGTTAATAACGCTGGATTCGGAAAACCGGGGAAATTACTCGATACCGACTTGTCTGATTGGATCCGAATGTTTGAGATTAATCTGACTGGCATGTTTTTAGTTTCCAAAAAGTCACTGCCATTCTTGTTAGAAGGTAACGGCAAGTGCATCGTTAACATGGCCTCCGTTGCTGGGTTGGTTGGTATTAAAGATAGGACAGCGTATTGCGCAACTAAAGGTGGAGTTATTGCGTTCACACGGGCAGTTGCTTTAGATTACGTCGACCAAGGATTGAGGTGCAATGCAATCTGCCCGGGCACTATCGATACTCCCTGGGTGGAGCGAATGACATCTCAAACACCAGACCCGCAAGTTACTCGACAGGCTATGACTGCCCGCCAACCAATGGGAAGACTTGGAAGTGCTGAGGACGTAGCAGCAGCAGCAGTTTACCTGGCTTCAAATGATTCAGCGTTTGTAACTGGAACTACCATGGTTCTAGATGGCGGAATGACGATGCAATAGCGAGGTTATGTTGAACCCATTTGAATCTAATGAATTAGGCTATAGCAATATCTTCTTAACTCAACTGGGGTTAGGTGGGGTTTTAGTAGGCATGGATTCTCATGTCACCGAAACAGATTCCATAAAAACTGTAAGAACGGCCTTGGAAAACGGTATTAACTATGTTGATACCGCTCCCTTCTATGGACATGGTTTAAGTGAGCAAAGGTTATCCAAGGCACTAAAGGGGATTCCTAAGCATACTTATGTGATTTCGACCAAAGTCGGCAGGATACTAGTGCCTGATAAAAACCCGTCCTCTACTTTTTTTGACCATGCTTTATTTCGTCCTGTTTTTGACTTCTCATACGACGGGATCATGAGGTCTTTCGAGTCAAGTTTAAACAGATTGGGAATTGATAAAATCGACATTTTGTACATTCATGACATCGATCGTTCTGAATCCACTTTTCGAGATGCGATGGATGGTGCTGTAATTGCTTTGAATGAATTACGAGAACAAAAAGCCATACATGCATGGGGCACAGGATTAAATGTCAGCGATTGGACTAAGCATTTCATCGAACATGCTAATCCTGACGTATGCCTTCTGGCAGGAAGATACACTTTGCTAGACCAAACAGCATTATTAGATGCATTGCCTGCTATGGAATCTCACGGAGTAAGAATGGTAGTAGGGGGCCCATTTAACAGCGGAATCTTGGCATCGAACCTGAAGGAAGGAACTACATTCGACTATGAAAAAGCGGCTCCAGAGGTGTTAGGAAAAGCTAGGAAAATAATGAACGTATGCAACGAATTCCAAGTCTCTCTTAAAGCTGCGTCCCTTCAATTCCCGCTATACCACCCCGTTGTTTTAAGTGTTATTCCAGGCGCTCGAAAACCATCTGAAGTTTTGGAAAACATTGAATTATTTCAACAGGAAATCCCGTATAGCTTTTGGCAGGCCCTCAAGGATTCAGCGCTTATTGATCCTAATTCTGCTATTCCTCTGTAGGATAAATATTTTAATAGAGGCTAATATATGCGGGTCATTTCAAAAAACAGTAATTGGAGGTAAGGATGCCTAGATTCAAAGTCGTTGTGCAACAAACTGCTTCTGCAAAGGGCGGAGTTCTAGATAACTTGGCTAATGATAACTTTGACATAGAACGTGAAGAGCTTCAAGTTGTTGATGCAGAACTTGTGGAAGTACCTCCAAATACGTCACTTGAAGATTATATAAAAATCGCCCGAGATGCGGATGCCATCTATGCGAGAGGAAGGCGCATCGACGCTACCATCATTAAAGAGCTTGCAAATTGTATGGTGATTGGTAACGCAAGTATTGGCACTGACGCTGTTGACGTAGAGGCAGCTACGGAAGCAGGAATTGTTGTAACAAATGTTCCAGACATGTTTATTGAAGAAGTAGCCGACCATACCTTTGCTTTGCTCTTAGCTTCATCAAGACGTTTGAAGCTCATGAATGATTTGATTCAAGAAGGGCGTTGGAGTGAGGGAAGACCTCAATTCTTAACTATCCCTAGATTATGGGGGCAAATATTAGGCATAGTAGCATTCGGTAATGTAGGGCAAGCAGTAGCT
>CAYMJY010000035.1:0-7646 GCA_964391355.1 uncultured Dehalococcoidia bacterium
ACCCTTGTTCCACTCCGCTTGCCGTTCCCGAGACCATAGTCCGTGATACCTCAGGCTGGCGATTTGCAAATTCCTACGCCTGCAAAATGACTCAGCCATGATTTCACCGAGTAATTTTGATTGTGCGTAAGCATCGGCAGCCTTACTAAGAGTATCTTCGTCAAGCGGCATGTACTCTCGGACTTGGGCTTCCCAAAAAGAGGCACCAATGGCATTAATTGAAGATGCCATTACAACTTTTGGCACACCGAAAATTTCGGCAGCTTCAAGAACATTCCAGTTAGAAATCATATTGATTCTGAAAACTTCATGCTCAGGGCGCCAAATTGGATTTGGTATAGCGGCAAGATGGATAATAGCGTCCACACCTTTAGTGACAGCTACCACTTTGCCAAAATCAGTTGTGTCCAACGTTACTGTAGTAAGCCCAGATTCCATATCAGGCATTCTTCTTATTGCGCCGGATGGAGGAGCAGAATCAACACTGATAACCTCATAACCTTTTTCCAAAAGAAGATTCACAATGGAAGTACCTGCTAAACCTGAACCACCTGTTACCAGAATTTTCAAAGATTCACTCCTTAAGTTTATCCAGCTGCTGCCTCTGGAACATTTGATTTCGAAGATAATCCGAATGCTTGGGAAATAAGCTCATAAGAGCGAGCTCGATCTGCATAGTCATATGTAATTGTTACGATTCCAACTTCATCAGCTTGGTATAAATCTGCTACTTCCAGAATTCCAGCCTTGACTTGACTTGGATTTCCATCGACATAACCACTTCTGAATTGATCCATCCATTCTTTTGCTTGATCAGTCAACGGAATGGATAAAGCTTCATCGGGAGGAATCAGCCCTGGTCGAACATTCAGTGTCCAACCTGCTTTGTTTAGATTTCTGCTTGCACCTAAATACACAGCCTCTTCTTCTGTTTCCGCACATATTGCCTGAATGGTGACGTTAACTCTTGGCTTGTCTAAGTAAACTGAAGGTTTGAAGTTATTTCTATATAGATCCGCTACTATAGGCCCCCGGCTCCTGATATCTCCAAAAAAATCTGCAAATGCAAATGCAACACCCAGTTCTGCAGCCAGCTGAGCACTGTAATCACTTGAGCCTAATAGCCAAACTTCAGGTACTTCGTCTGGAGGAGGACCTGGCAGAGGTTTTAATTGTGCAAAAGGGTGCTCAGAACCCATAGTATTGTTTAAGTATCCAAGCACATCTACAACTTGCTGAGGGAAATGGTTAACATCTGCTGGGTTTTTAGGATATGCGAGAGCAGCCATAGTTATCTGATCGCTGCCTGGTGCTCTTCCAATCCCTAATTCAATCCTTCCAGGATAAAATGCGTTAAGTACACTAAATTGCTCTGCGACTTTGAAGGAAGAATAGTGAGTTAGCATTACTCCACCACTCCCTACTTTTATCGTGTTCGTATTTGCAGCAATTTGACCAATCATTGTTTCAGGACTAGGTCCGGAAAAAGACCCAGAATTGTGATGTTCTGCCACCCAAAAACGATGAAAGCCAAGTTTCTCAGTAATTTGAGCTAGTTCAACAGTAGCCTTGAGTGCTTGAGACGCAGTTGTGCCACGCGGGATAGGTGATTGATCAAGCACTCCGAGTGTGGGTTCTTTAGTCAATGAATTCTCCTTTCCTTTAGACTAGCGCAAACCTTCCCATTTACCAATAACCAAATGTTTCGTTGACACCTAATGTCTTGCATGTAAGCATCTAGTTTATCGTTTTTAAATTTCAGGATGTGATGTCGTGCCCAATAATGAGGACAACAAGCCTAACAATACTGGGGTGAAGGATTCTTTTTTTTCATTCCCTCATCCTGTTAATGAATATTCTGCGAGAACAGTGGCGGGCATTACTATGTTTATAGCTGGTTCAGCAGTTTATTTCGATTCGCCTGTGCTTTTGTGGTTTCTTTTTTATGAATTCCTTGCCAGAGTTTTGGCTGGACCAAAACTAAGCATTGTAGGAACTCTAGCAACAAGAATTATTGTTCCCATTCTGATCAAAAAGAATAAGCCTGTACCTGGCCCTCCAAAACAATTTGCTCAAACTATAGGATTGGTAATGACAGTAGCTGCGCTGGCTCTCGTCCATCTGTTTAATATGACAGCTGCCGCATATGCCGTAATTTCAATTCTTGTTATTTTTGCTGCTTTTGAATCCATTTTAGGATTTTGTGCTGGATGTTTTGTTTTTGGCTATCTGATGAAATGGGGGTTAATACCAGAAGCTACGTGTGAACGCTGCGCTAACCTTGTTTTACCAAATTCATCGTTAAATACCTAATTCCTGAACTAATTCAACTTGTTCGTTCCTTTGGACTCTGCTACTGTACCGTCATGCCCAGACGTCGGTATCGCTCTACTCGACAAACACAGTCGTTAAAGGCTTCTTTGTGTGTTACGTGTCTTGTCGATCAATTTTTTCCTGAAGTTGGAACTGCTACTGTTAATTCCCTTAAGAAGGCAGGAGTAGATGTTGACTTTCCCTCTGAACAAACTTGCTGTGGCCAAATTGCCTTTAATGGAGGCTTTCAGTCTGAAGCTAAAAAAATTGCAGAACGTTTTCTGGATATTTTTGAAGGTGAGAACTACGTAGTTGTACCATCTGGGTCATGTGCCAGCATGATCAAGGTGTACTACCTAGAGTTGTTTAAAGACGACCCTACCTTGCTAGAGAGAGCACAAAAACTGAGCGAACGGACGCACGAACTGTCCGAGTTTCTCGTCAATATTGTCGGACAACAAGAAATTGAAACATCTTTCAATGGGAAAGTGACCTATCACGACGCTTGCCACTTGTTACGTGAACTCGGAGTTTCAAAAGAACCTCGAGAGTTAATTCAATCGGTTGAAGGTTTAGAGTTCTCTGAGATGGTTGATAGCGATAGATGTTGCGGCTTTGGTGGACTTTTCTCTGTTAAGTATCCTGAAATTTCAGAAGCTATCTTGAATGAAAAGCTACGTAATATTGAATCTTCTGGTGCTGATGTAGTGGTGGCTAATGATTGTGGTTGTTTGATGCATATACGTGGGGCTATGAGCCGTAAGGGAATGAGACAAAAAGCACTACATATTGCTCAGCTTTTGTCGTCTGATAATCAAATTAGGAGTTAATGTGGCTGAAGTTAAAACAGCAAAGTTTAAAAAAGCATCTTCCCGTGCAGTTAAGGATGAAAAACTGCAGAATACTCTTCAACATGTTATGGGCCATTTTATCGACGCTCGTGCAGAAGCCCTTCAAGAATTTGGTGATGAAACATGGGAGCAAATGAGGGAACGGGCCAGCTCAATTAAAAGACATGCTCTGGAAAATTTGGATTATTACCTTGACTTAATTGATAGAACTATACAAAGAAATGGTGGACATGTTCACTTCGCTGTTGATACTGAAGAAGCTAACAAGATAGTTTTAGAGATAGCTAAAAAAGCTGAAGCTAAAAGAGTCATAAAAAGTAAGTCGATGGTTTCAGAGGAAATGGGACTCAATAAGGCACTAGAGAAAGCAGGTATTGAGCCAGTTGAAACTGACTTAGGAGAGTACATAATTCAATTAGCTGATGAGCCACCATTTCATTTAATCGCTCCAGCAATGCATAAAACTAGACAAGAAGTATCAGATCTGTTTCAGGATTGGTTGAAGACTGCTCCTACTGAGGACATAAAACAACTTTGCATCATAGCGAGAGATGCTCTAAGAGAAAAATTTTCCACCGCAGATATTGGCGTTTCTGGTGCAAATTTTGTAGTAGCAGAAACTGGAACAGTGGTGCTTGTAACAAATGAAGGCAATGGTCGGATGACCACTTCTACTCCAAAAATCCATATAGCTGTAAGCGGTATTGAGAAAGTATTGCCAGCTATTGAAGACGTAGGTTTATTCCTTAGGTTGCTGCCCCGATCTGCAACAGGCCAACGAATCACTAGTTACAATACATTTGTAAGTGGCCCAAGGTTTCCTTCAGATGAAGATGGACCTGAGGAATTTCATCTCATAATGGTGGATAACGGGAGATTGAATTTGATGCGTGATCCTGAGTTTAGGGAAGCGCTTAAATGTATTAGATGTGGAGCCTGCCTTAATACATGCCCAATATACAGAAAAGTCGGTGGCCATTCATATGGCTGGGTTTACCCAGGACCTATAGGTGCTATCGTCACACCAGTTTTAACAAATATAAAAGAATCCAAGGACCTACCGTATGCGTCAACGCTGTGTGGTGCGTGTAGGGATGTTTGTCCAGTAAAAATTGATATTCCGAAGCTTTTACTCAAACTTCGGCATCTTTCAGTTGAAGGAGATGCATCACAAAGATCTGTGTCTTGGATAGAACGATTAATGATAGGGCAGTGGAGAAAAACAGTAAGTACTAGGCGTTCTATGGAGAAAGCTACAAACTTAGCAAGATTTTTTCAAGCAGTAGTGAAAAAAGATGGGAGGATTCGAAACTTACCTATCCCAGTTCTTTCTGGTTGGACTAAATCACGCGATTTCCCTGCAATTGCTCCTAAATCTTTTGCACAGTTGTGGAAAGAATCACTACTGGAGAAACCAGATGGCTGAACAAGAAATCGGCGCAAATAAAGCTAATTTCCTGCAGTCTGTTAGAGAAGCAATTGGGAGGGAACAGCCACTGCTATATTCCCCAGATTACCCTCCTCTTAAGTCGAACTATACCAGGCAACAAGAGAAAGTCAGAACTATAAGTGCTAAAAACTTAGCACGCAAAACGAAGATACTGGATCAATTGGTAGAAAATGCAACATTTGCGGGATGGCATGTTAATAGAACCCAAGATCATGAAAATGTGGGTGACATAGTTGGTGGAATTGCTGACTCAATAAAAGCGAAAACAGCCGTTAGGACTACCGAACCTATTCTCAAATCTACAAACGTAGATGCTGCATTAAGAAGAAAAAAAATCACTCCAATAGTTTTGGCCTCAGGTAGGTATAGGGACAGATCTGAATTGAAAGAAGTAGCATTCAAAGCAGATTTGGGGATATCAGGGGTTTCATTCGCAATAGCAGAAACAGCTAGTTGTGTTTTGATACCCAGAAAGGGTATTGCTCGGCTTACATCATTGGCTCCACCGGTTTTTGTAGCAATTGTCCAAGCAGAGCAAGTTCTCGAAACTCTAGATGACTATTTTGCAATGGTAAGGTTTCAATATCAAAAGAATAGAGGAAGATATCCAAATTATACAAACTTTGTTTCAGGGCCAAGCAGAACTGCTGATATTGAACAAACTTTGACTATAGGTGTTCATGGACCAGGCGTAGTACATATGGTTTTAGTTGGGTAGGATGTTCAAATTAGTATTCCTGCTTTTTGCAACTCTTGTTATATTCCCTGCCTGCCAGGATACAAATAGAACTATTCAAACTCCGATTGGTTACCCAACTCCTACGCCTCATGAAAAATTCCTAAATCAATCGATTGTAGGAACCTCTATCAAGTTGAAACTACCAGAAGTAATAAATTTCCCAGATGCTAGTTATGATTGGGAACAAATTACTGGTCCTGTAGTCGTAATAAATAATGCAAACACTAAAGAGCCTGAAGTCATTCCAATAAAAGCTGGATTATATGCATTCAAGGCTATCGTCCGACAAGGCACAGTGATTTCATCAGTGGTGACATTGAGCGTCCAAGTCACTGACTCCCCACCGAAAATCAGTATAAATAACCCAGTGTCCGGATATTTTGGAACTGACATACCTGTTGATGTTTCCATTGAAACAACTACGAATACCAATCAGGAAATTGGAATATCCTTTTCTCTAGATGGGGGATATTCGTTTCAAGAGGCAACCGTAAATGATAATAAAGAGCAATCTATTGATCAGGTTTATTTGTGGAATGCATCGGAGGATCTAACCGATACAGGAGTAGCAGACGTGGTACTCAGAGTCCAATATAGTGAAGACTTTGATGTAACTGTTCTGACTTTTGACCCTCTATTCGGTGAAGCATTAAAGATTTGTTCGATACAGGAAACGGTATGGCCGTTTTTAGAAAGCGCTGCCGCCCCAATTCATTTAAATTTTGATCTTTGCCAGAAAACAATCTCGACGAGAGTAACTACTGACTTTAGATCACATGTCGCCCCAGCGTTTGATGATCTTGACCAAACTGTTTTATTAAACCTGCCTATATGGCTTGCCGAGCATTCAGCTGCCACTATTAAAAGAATTCCCAATACTGTAGAGCTAGATTTTTTCTTGGAAAAAGCTTCGGAAAACATTGCTCAAATAGAATCGCTTGTTCGGCTAGCTAGCTCTAAACCAACTTCTAATCTGGATACTAAAGTAACTGATTCAATAATAAGTGCTCTTGATGAACTAAGAGTAACTACAAATGTGCGACATCAATTTACTCTAGCCAGGATTCGGCACATACTTTATTGAAATCTCTAAATATTTAAATATCCATTGTCCAGAGCTTTGACACAAATCCGTTCTGCAGCATCTGCTAATTTCTGATATGACGTCTCTAAATTTGGTATGGGTTCAGAACTTTTGATAGTAGCTTCAATCAGGGAAAAACCATGTTGATTGAATTCATTAATACCCTCTTCTAAACTCCCGCCAATTCCAAGACATGGTGTTTTTCTAATAAGAGATCTGGTAGCTATTTCAAATGGGGCTTTATCAAACAATGTCTGCCTATCAATTCTACCTTCTCCAGTTATAACCAAATCCGCTTTTTCAATATAGTCATCAATTTTCAGGATATCGCAAATCAACTTTGCGCCCCAAGAAATTTTCGCTCCCAGTACAGACATTCCTGCTGGAAAACCACCAGCAGCTCCCATCCCCGGTGTATTTCGAACATGCACTCCAAGATCCTTGCACAACACTGTTGCTAAATTACTTAGCGCCTCATCGAATAAAGGTATATCTTCAGGTAATGCGCCTTTTTGCGGACCGTAAACAGCTGCAGCTCCATTTTCCCCACATAAAGGATTGTTCACATCAGTGACCAGTATAATTTCAGGGTGAGGAGTGTTTTGAAATAATTGGCTTGTTTCAATATGCTCTAAATCAAGTAAACCCCTTGCACCGAATGGAATCTCTTTACCGTGTTTGTTATTTAGCTTTACATTGAGAGCTTGAAGTGCACCAGCACCGCCATCCATAGTTGCACTACCACCAACACCAACAATGATTTTATTGGACCCTTGTTTCACAATTTCTTTTATGAGTTGTCCTGTCCCATAGGTGGTAGCAGCCCACGGGTTGAGTTGACTTTTTTCTGCATGAACTAAACCAGAAGCTTCAGCCATTTCCAACAAAGCAGTATCCCCATTTTCAGAGATACCCCAATTTGCAAAAACTTTCTCACCGCTAGGCCCTGTTACTTTTGATTTATTTGGCAACGCCGCAAATGATGGTGATAGAACCTCTAGGGACCCATGGCCACCATCGGCTATGGGTACCAAATCGAGATGTGCGTCTGGGAATACCCTTCTTACGCCTTCAGCTATAGCATTAGCTGCAGTCTGACCAGAAAAGGTACCCTTAAAACCTTGAGGAGAAATTAGTACTCTCATATCAGAAGTATAAGTTGGGCGTTACAATTTGCAATTCAAAAGGAGAAAGAAGAAATTGAAAATC
>CAYMJY010000035.1:7746-13893 GCA_964391355.1 uncultured Dehalococcoidia bacterium
TTTGTTGAGCGGAAATTTGCAGAATTAGTAGATTTGGTCGTCAGCTCAAGTGCAAGAAGAGAAGGGATTGCAACCAAATTGATTGCCCATGCTGAAAACTGGGCAAAAGAATCTGGGGCTGAATCTATTGATCTAACTGTAGTTGAAGGTAATTCAGGGGCTTTAGTACTTTATCAGCAAACAGGGTACGAAATGAGATCCCATAGAATGTGGAAGAAATTGGATAAGTCTAAAGACTAATCACTCTAGGTGGGATACGCGACTTTTCAATCTCGATTAAATCAAGGATTCGAACAACCGCTTTTTTGATGTCATCTGTTTGGTTAGTAATAACATGGTCAAACCATTCAGATTCTTTCATTTCCTGAATGGCGGTGGATAACCGGCGATTGATGTCTATCAGTGTTTCAGTTTTCCGTTTCTTCAAGCGTCTTTCGAGCTCTATTTTTGATGGTGCGTTTAAAAATATCAAGACTGCATCAGGAACCAACTCTTTAATAGTCCTTGCTCCCTGAACGTCTATTTTCACAATTACGTCTTTGTGATTTCTTAGGGCATCTCGTAAAGGATCTTTTGGTACTCCATACCATTTGCCATAAACATTGGCAGACTCAATAAACCCTGAAGTATCAAATAGCTCATTGAATTGTTTTTGTGTTACAAAATTATAATCAACACCGTCAATTTCACCTGGGCGTTGTTTTCTGGTTGTTGTAGTCACGCTGTAATGAAACCTTGCGTTATTCAGTTTTTTCATTTCGGCGAGAACAGAATCTTTACCAACACCCGAGGGACCTGAAATAACAATTAGGAGTGGCTGCATTTTCTCAGTAATTTCCATTCAACAAAGACCGAACAGGTCGTCCCAAAAAGAGGGATAAGTAACACCGACACATTCAGAGCCTTTGACCTGAGTCTCGCCATTGGAAAGCAATCCTGCGATGCCTAACATCATTGCCATTCGGTGATCACCGTAACTTTCGCAACTACTGCCAGTTAGTGAATCAACCTGATCGATTATCATTCCGTCTGTGGTTTCACTAATATGTGCTCCAAGGCGCTTTAATTCCAAAACTGTGGCTTGAATTCTGTCAGACTCTTTCACTCTAAGTTCTTCAGCATTTTTTATAATTGTAGTTCCCTTTGCAAAACATGCAGCTAAAGCTAAAACTGGAATCTCATCTTGGACCCTTGGTATAATAGACCCTGATATCTCAGTGCCGACTAAATCGCTGGATCGAGCCCTTAAATCCGCAACCGGCTCTCCACCCTGATCACGTTGGTTCAATATTTCTATATCTGCCCCCATCGCATTAAGCACATCCAGAATCCCTGTACGCCCTGGATTTATCCCTACATTGTTGATCTGAATTTCTGCGTTAGGATGACATACCGCAGCTACTAACCAAAAAGACGCTGAACTAATGTCTGCGGGAATCATTACATCTATAGCACGAGGGTTCCCTGGAGTCAGTGAAATTTCAAGATTGTTAGCTTCCACATCGAGACCCATGGCCTTAAGCATTCTTTCTGTGTGATCGCGTGAAAAATCAGGTTGAGTGATTATAGTTTTGCTGTCTGCACTTAACCCAGCTAACAAAATTGAACTTTTTACTTGTGCACTAGCAACAGGCATATCGAATTCGATGCCGTGCAGTGATCTGCCCTGGATAGCTAAGGGTGCAAGATTATTTTTACTTCTTGCTGATATGCTGGCTCCCATCTCCTGTAAAGGTGTGATTACACGTTGCATGGGACGCGAACGTAAGGAACGATCACCAGACAAAACACTGAAAAACTCTTGAGCAGAGAGCAGACCTGCCATCAAACGCATAACGGTACCACTGTTCCCTGCATTTAAAACATTAGTTGGTTCTCTAAGTTGATTACCTGATATTGCAAAACTGGTTTCATCAATCCTTGAAATTTTCACTCCTAGGGCCCTCAATACTGTGATTGCAGAATAACAATCTGCCCCGGAGCCATAATTTTGGATTACTGAATCACCTACCGCGATAGAATTCAAAATTGCTGCTCTTACAGAAATTGAGCGATCACCGGGTGGAGTGATTGTTGCAAACATCTTCTGAGGTTTACTAATAGTTTGATGCAAAGCGCTTCCTACCTAACCAGTACCGACTAGCCTGTCAGCAAAGTTTAACACTGGAGCAAATAGATAACCCAAAATCCGCACGCCAATAAAAAATTGAAGCATGAACAATGCCAATAATGCTATTGGGCCGTATGTCTCTATCCGACTTAACGCAGGCAGCCACTTTTTAGGTACGACACCACGCAAAACACCTGAGCCATCAAGCGGGGCCATGGGTAATAAATTGAATACAGCCAATATGAGATTTAAGGTGAGCAAGTGCTGCAAAAAAATGGCGACATAGCCCAAAACAAAAAACTGACTCCAATTTGCAATAGAGTAATTTCCGGTATTGAAAATTCCAAGTTGAAAAAGTGCAGCTATAAAAAGGGCAAAGAAAATATTTGAAGCGGGACCTGCAAATGCTATTAAAGCCAAACCTCTTCGGCCATTCTTTACGAAATTTGGATTTACTGGAACTGGCTTCCCCCATCCAAAACCAATTAGTAATATCAAAATGCTCCCTACTGGCTCTAAGTGTTTAATTGGGTTCAATGTTAACCTGCCATCATTTTTTGCTGTTGGATCACCTAACCAAAAGGCTGCGAAAGCATGGCTGAACTCATGTACAGATATGCTAAGCACCAAAGCAAGAATGATTGGAAACAACCAAAGCAAAAAGTAACCAGGATGGTTTAATAAAATGTCGAATCCAGCTAAAAGCACTTCTTTATCCCATCATATGTTTAGTCATCATCGTCTTCGAATTCGTCCGGAAAATCTTCAGTTTCTTGGCTAACTGAAAAGCCTCCAGGTATTCCAATGCTAGGGACTTTGGGATTCTTCCGGTCATTGCGTTTTTGTGACGAACTATCGGACACACTCAGTAAGATGTCGTATGTGTCTTTTATCTTTTTTGTATCCATATTCTCAAGGTCAATTACTATTGCGTTAACACCTAAATCTTTTAACGCTTCAAGCACTGCTTTTTCAGGCACGGTTTTTAAGTGAACTAAAATCCATTTAGTTGTTACCCCTCGCACACGGGCTATTTGAATAAGATCCGCTATATCTAACTCTTTGTCGGTGTTTAAAGTGATCAAAAAGCAATCAATTGGAAGGTCTTCTATTGTCCTTAGAAAACTATCGTCCATTTTCGAATCTACTTTCATAATGCTCGCGTGATCATCAATATTTAATGTGCTAACCAATGTCGATTCAGACATAAAAACCACAAAATCAGATCCTTTAATTTTTTGTGATTTAGCGCCATCTTGGATCACTCCCCAGGGCGTATCCCCAAGAGTTTTAGATAGTTTTACAATATGAGTTTTTGTAGCAATATCCACCAGTATTGCTGCGTCTATTTGAGATTCATTTACGAGCTTAGCATCTGCCTCTGTAGCAACATTTGCGATTAAAAGCAAAGGTGGTTTTTTGGGAGACTCTACTTTCCGTCCAAAGCCTATAGGCTGAGGTGAACCTTGCGAAACCTGCTCAAAGATGTCTAACAGTTTACTCATGTGTGGGGCCTTAGCCGATAATTGGCCAAATGGCCACGGCATTAGTATTCTAACGCATTGGCGCAGCTAAGGTCTTGTAGTAGGTGAAATTTGGAAGAAACAATTTCCGTTCTGAAATATTTGGTTTCAGCTGGATACGGATCACGCCGTACATGTGCGTCTATCATAATGAAGGGCTCAGTTAAATCGAATGGTCACTTCGTTACAAGTCTAAAACATTTAATTTCACCTACCGATGAAATTGAAGTGAATGGAAGCTCTGTCCAGAAGGCTCAAAGTAAAAAAGTTTACTTGTTACTACATAAACCTAAAGGATATTTATCTTCGGTCAGTGATGACCGAAGCAGACCAACTGTACTTGATTTAATTCCAAAAAATTATAAAACTCCTGGTTTGGTTCCGGCAGGTAGATTGGATTATTTGAGTTCTGGACTAATGATCATCACAAATGATGGCGACCTGGTTTACAAAATCACACATCCTAAATTCAAAATTGAAAAAGAATATTCAGTGGTTTTGGATAAACCTCTTCAAGAATCTGACATCCAAAAGTTAAAGAGGGGATACAAGATCGAATCCGGCTTTGCTCGAGCTTTGGATGTTAAGTTGATAAACAGAGCAAAAAACCACTATTCGGTTGTGCTTACAGAAGGCAAAAAGCGTGAAATCAGATTATTGATCAAAGAACTTGGGACTACAGTTAAAGAATTACAACGAATCAGGATTGGTGGAATTCGATTGGGCAAATTGCCACCTATGGCTCTGGTTCCAATGTCACAATCTCAAATTAACTCATTGCGCTAACTTGTAGCACAAATAGCAATCCTTTTTTATACCCTTTTTACTCAGGGACAGGATACCCATCACTACGACGATCAGTGCCGCCAATTCGTGTATTAGTTAGATGGTCAATTTCAATTAGTTGGACTGCACCTGGTGTTTGGCCATCAGGAATTGGTTTTACATCATGGCCTTTGCTTGAGAGTATGCTCAAGGTTTCCTCGTCAAATCCTTCTTCAAAGCGCAACTCAAACGGCAAGTCTGAAGTGGCAGGATCACTGCCAGGGAAATGGTGCCACCGGGGAGAGTCAGCTGCAGATTGAACGTTAATTCCATAATCAATTAAAGCTGTAATCATTTGAATATTCCAAGAGGGTTGGCGATCGCCACCAGGGGTTCCTCCAACTAAAATTGGACGTCCGTCTTTCAATACCATATATGCCTGGATTGTATTCATGCTACGTTTTAAGGGAGCAATGATATTAGGATGATTTTCAACTAAATAGAACCCCCGACCAGCTCTGTCATTCAATAAGACACCGGTGTTACCAGCGACAAATCCAGAACCGAAATATTGGGAGAGGCTATGAATAAATGATACACAGTTTCCTTGTGAATCAATTACATTGAAGTATGAAGTACTTTGCGAGGTTCCAGATTTCAGTTGATCTGGAGTTCCTGATCTAGGATCATTTGACGACGTCTTTGGATTGATTTCCTCTGATCGACTTTTCGCATACTCTTTCCCGATAATTTGAGCTAGTGGCACGTCGATAAAATCAGGGTCACCTAAGTAGTTCAGGCGATCTATAAATCCTAACTTTAGTGCCTCTACCATCAAATGTATCGATTCTGCAGATCCCCAGCCCATCGAGGGCAAGTCGTAGTTTTCCAAAATATTCAAAACTTCTAGAAGCATGTAACCTTGTGAAGGAGGGGCGCTGGCGTAGACTGTATTCCCTCTATAATTTGTAGAAGCTTTAGCTTCAGTGACAATTGTTTTTTGGCCGGCTAAATCCTCAGGAGTTATCAACCCACCAGCGTTGATAATGGCCTGAGCTATTTCTTCAGCTAATGCACCTTTATAAAATTCATCAACGCCCTTATTTGAAATATGCTTTAATGTTCGTGCCAAGTCTTTTTGTACTAGAAGGTCACCCGGCACAAAAGGAGAATCTCCGTTCAAGTAAATTTTCTTTGTCGAGGGGTAATTAGAAATCTTGTCTTTATAAGATTCAAAGTACACACCGATTCTGCCGGGCAACGGAAACCCTTCGTCGGCCAACTTGATTGCTGGCCCTATTAAAGTAGACAAATCTTGAGTCCCAAATTGTTCTAATATAGTTTGCCAAGCGTGCAGTTCTCCAGGCACGGTAGGCGTAAGCGGTCCTTCAGAAGGCATTTTCGTATATCCCTTCGAGGTGAAATACTCCGCTGTAGCGTTCTTTGGCGCACGTCCACTGCCTGTGATGTCGTAGACTTTTCCAGTTGATGCTTCATAAAGTAGAGCAAAGACCTCACCGCCAATTCCACACATTGGAGGTAATACAACTGCTTCGGCTGCTGCCACGGCTATAGCTGCATCAAATGCATTGCCACCAGACCTCAGAACATTTGAACCTATCGATCCTGCTAAAGGAGATGCTGAACAAACTAAACCACCTTGAGTGAGGACAGCGCTCCTAGTTGAAGATACATATTCGGAATTGTTCTTTTGCATGGACTTTCCTTATTCGTTAAATTTCGGCAGAA
>CAYMJY010000036.1:0-13384 GCA_964391355.1 uncultured Dehalococcoidia bacterium
CAGGTTTCAAGATAAAAGATATACCCGTAGAATGGGAAGAAGATTCTGATACTCGAGTGAAAATTGTTAAGACAATCATTGAGGACCTTTTGGGTCTTGTAAGACTCAGATTTTCTAGAATGCCTGATATCCCTAAATAAGGACTATTTAAAAGCTTAATCACTGAGCAAACCAGATAAGGCAGTAGCAGCCATGAATTACCGCGATCCAGATTTTGAAGTAAGGCCTTCATTGATAACGGGAGATACCGCAGAGGTATACCTGCATAGAACGCAGCGTGTGCTTCGAGACAAAGGTTTGAATCCTGTAGTGGTAATGGAATTTTCGGTGAATGAACAAGGTGTACTGTGTGGAACTCAAGAAGTAAAGGCGCTACTTGAAAAGGTAACATCAGAGGGTAATAGGGAAGTATGGGCTCTGAACGAGGGCAGTGATGTTGTACCTAATGAAGTTTGCCTTTCCGTAAAAGCCCCATATTCTTCTTTTGGTTTATATGAAACGGCAATCACCGGCATCCTAGCTCAGTCGACCGGTTGGGCTACTGCTGCTAGAGCTCTTACCGATGCCGCTGGAACACACCCAGTGGCATCAGTTGGGGCCCATAATGTTCATCCCTCTGTAGCAGCTTTAATGGATTATGCAGCAGTTGTAGGTGGATGTGATACTGGGTCAACAGCTCTGGGTGCGAGGTTGGCTGGTACTCATCCGAGCACTTCTGTTTCTGGAGCGTTATTGCAAATAATTGGCAGCCCTATTGATGCGCTTGAAGCATTTGACCAATCTTTCGCAGCAGATGTTCCAAGAATAGCCTACTTAGATCCCAGAGGTGACGTGACGGAACAAACTGCAGAAATTGCTCGTGCAATGAGGGGCAGACTATCTGCAGTTAGACTTGCTAGAGTTCCTGGGGGTAAAAGAATTCCCGCTCAAATAATATCAGAAGTACGAGCGAAGCTAGATGATTTGGGTTGTCCTGAAGTATATATTGTGCTCAGTGGTGATCTGAATCCTCAACGCATTACGGAACTATTGAATTCGAAAACGCCGATAGATGTTTTTCACGATTCAGGCTATATTGCCAGTGCAAATCCTATTGTATTCAGACCCAATATCCGAAGTATTAGTGACCGTTCAGTCCCACAAGAAATGGAACCAGCCCCACAAAATACACGTTTAGTGAGAGTCCTCTGATGGCATGTGACTGCCTACGATAAACTGACCAGAAATTTCAATAGCCGCCGCCGCCGCCACAGGATTTTCAAGATTCACAAAAACACCTTGTTCCACAATAGCTTTTGCAGCTTCGTCAGCACTCTGGGCATCAAAACCACTGATTTGTTCACTATCAACATCATTTAAATTGTACGTGGCTAGATAGATCACTTCCCCTGCCTTGATGTTGACACTTTTCACTAAGAGTGCGTCTTTTCTAACGATACCAAGCCATGCATGATCACCCTGTACTGGAACAACTGCAGCGATTCTGGGTGTATCCAGATCATCATGTTCGAAATCTAACGCATGAAGACTTATAGTAAGTGCATCACGTGGTGGATACCCCATCTCTATCTTTTCAGTGATTGGGTCAGTATGTGATCCATTGCTTGCCACTGCGAAGCCATTGGTTACACGTATCGCATTATATGAAATATAAGGATTTTTCTTAAGGTCATCCTCTGACCCCTCACGCGGCACTATAACAACCTTATCTTTCATTTTTGTAGCTTTACGATTTGGGAATGAACGACTAGATACGCGATAGAGAGCTACATTGTTAGACTTTAAAGTCTTTCCTACTGCGACAATCCTTCCTACATACATTTCGATCCTCTAAATTCCTCACGCCATTACTAAACTTGGATTTGTATCAAAATTTAAGGGTACTTCTTCTGCGTTCATACTCAATCGATGGAACGCAGCTGCGGCAATCATTGCTCCGTTGTCAGTGCATAGCTTTGGAGCGGGAACAAGGACAGGGACCGTTGTCCTATTGATGCACTCTTCTCTCAACCTGCTATTCGCTGATACTCCACCACCAAGAATAAGTCCTTTTGCACCAGTCATCTCACATGCTTCTGCTGCTTTCTTAGAAATCACATCTATGACTGCTTCTTGGAACGCAGAAGCCAAATCCGGTATTACACTTTCATCTAAATATTCGTCCTGCTCCGGATAAACCTTCAAACTTCTAGCTCGGTTAAGTAGTGCGGTTTTGACACCACTAAAACTGAAATCTAAAGTCCCCGGTAACCAGGCACGAGGCATTTTCTCTGTTAAGTTCGCGCCTTTAGCGATTTTTTCAATAGCTGGGCCTCCTGGGTAACCAAGACCTAAAATTCTAGCTGCCTTATCGAATGCCTCGCCTACCGCATCATCTAATGTTTGACCGAGGATTTTGTACTGGAGATGACCGACCATTGAGAACAAGTGTGTATGTGCACCAGATGCAATTAGGATAACCAAAGGGAAACCAGGATCTTTTGCTGGATTTTCATATTGTAACCATGCAGCGTACGTATGCCCTTCAAGATGGTTAATAGGAATAATGGGTATTTTAAGTGCATACGCTAAGGATTTGGCGAAATTTACGCCTACCATTAAAGGCCCAGCAAGCCCTGGTCCATTGGTTACTGCTATAGCGTCAACATCTTCAAGTCTCACCTGAGCCGTATCAAGAGCATTGCTAACAATTGGTATGATTTCTAAAACATGTTGCCTAGCTGCTACTTCCGGGACAATGCCGCCATAGCGTGAATGGAGTGAAACCTGCGAAGCTACTATGTTCGAGAGTATTTCAGACCCGTCTTTAACAATTGCGGCTGAAGTCTCGTCACAAGACGTCTCAATTCCTAAGATAAGCATGAAAAGCTCTTTGCCTACTTTGCAATAATTATGGCGTCATAGCCATCTCACATGCTAACATCGCGCCCACGCTTATGCCTAGCAATAAAGGAGATCATGATGAGCGATGGAGTAGGCAATTTGGAATACATATTGATAATTTGTTTTATTTTGCTGTCTGCCTTCTTTTCTGGATCTGAGGCTGCTTTGTTATCGGTACAAAGGGTTAGAATAAGACATCTTGCGGAGTCAAAATCGTCTGGGGCATTACGTGTTTTAAAGATGGTTGAAAAACCAGAGAAATCGCTTCCTCCAATATTACTTGGGAACAATTTAGTAAATACCGCAGTTGCAGCTCTATTTACGTCAGTGATGCTGAATTGGTTTGAGGATGAAGGTAGTGCTGTTCTTGTTGCAACGATTGCAGTTACAGTTATCCTTTTAATTTTTGGCGAGACTATCCCTAAAACTCTTGCTGCCAATCGCGCCGAAAAGGTTTCGGCTTTTGTTTCCTTGCCTCTGACTGCCATTGCATTTGTATTAGTTCCTGCGACATGGCTTTTGCAAAATTTGGCTGCCATAGTCGCAAAAATCCTAGGAGTTTCGACTAAGGATGATTTAATCACAGAGGATGAGATTAAATCTGCAGTTTCATTGGGAAGCGAAGTAGGTGCAGTAGAGCAAGAAGAAGCTCATGCAATTAGGCGCTTGCTAGAACTTAGCGAACGGCATTCAAGTGAAGTAATGACTCCGAGACCGGAAATCGCAGTAATAGAGCAAGGTGCCACCATTTCTGAGTTTTTGGCGATTTACACACAAAATTCGCATACTAGATTTCCAGTAACAGATTCTTCAAATAATGATGTGATCGGACTTGTTTCTTCTAAAGATGTTTTGAGATTAATTGCATCAGGCGCACCCATGAACTCATCGGCAACAGGGCGATTAATAGCACCGTTTTTTGTGCCAGAAACCAAACGTGCAGATCGATTACTTGCTGAAATGCAATCCGGGAAGCATCAAATGGCTTTGGTTGTTGATGAGTTTGGTGATTTTGCCGGGTTAGTGACATTAAAGCGATTAGTAGAGGGTATTGTTGGTTCTACTACAGGTGCAGATGAAGTTCCTGAAGAGGAAATCGTGACACTTGGTCGAGACACCTTTGATGTTGACGCTGGGATATCAATATCTGATGCCAATGACCGAATGGGTTTCGATTTGCCTTTGGGCGATTACCAAACTGTGGCTGGATTTGTTATGGAACGACTAGGCCGTGTTCCCGTAATGGGCGATCAAATTGCTGTCGAAGGTTTAAGAATCCAAGTGGCACAGATGAAGGGGTTACGAGTTTTGCGCGTACTAGTTACTCGAACTCCTTCACCGAGTAATCAGGATAATTGAGTTGAAACAAAGCAAGCGATCATCAATTTTAAAGATTTCCCAAGCGTATGAGTCAGCTTTGCTTCGATATTCATCTCAGATTGGTAAAGGGCCTATAATCTTCGCAGTCTCTGGAGGACCGGATTCTTTAGCTATGTTGTCTGGCGCAACATTTAAAAAACAAAACTCACACCCAAAAATTATTGTTGCTAACTTTGCACATGGTTTCGACAAGAAAATGGACCAAGATGCAAATAAACTACTTCGTTCAATTTGCGAATCGCTGGATTTGCAATTCGTACAAGGTTCAGCTGACGTGCCTGCCATTGCCAAAAAATCAAAACTTTCCGTTGAAACGGCTGCTCGACGAGCAAGGCACGAATTTTTCGCCACGGTGGCTCGAGAAAATGACGCTAGTTGCGTTGCTGTGGCACATACACTGGACGATCAAGCAGAAACAGTTTTGTTTAGATTAATTAGGGGGACTGGGATTCGTGGAGCCGGTGGAATGCGTGAATGGACTTCCCTGAAAGTAAGTTCGAGGCTTTTGCATATCTTGAGACCTTTAATCAGTGTTTCACGGTCAGAAACTATTAATGCGTGCAAGGAAGTCGAAATTATTCCTATTGAAGACCAAATGAATTCAAACCTTGAATTTGCTCGAAGCAGAATACGACATACTGTCTTACCAGAACTCATTCGTATTAATTCATCTGCAGTTTTTGCTTTGTCTAGGTTTGCAAATTTATCTAGTGAAGCTCATGAAGCATTACGTGCAAATGCAATAACCGCTCAAAGCGGGAAAGAACGTAGGTTCCCAGGTCGCGTAGTATGGAATAAACCCTATTTATGGGGAATCAATCCAGCATTCACTGGTTTTATATTTCAAAGTGCATGGGAATACCTGAACGATCCATCATCAACTTTATCCAGGCATCATATTGTTAAGATGTCAGCGTTGATTGCTTCTCCTAAGGGCGGTGTAATGCATCTCCCTAAAGGACTTACTTTCAAGGTAGAACAAGATTCAGTCTCATTATTGTCGGAGAAATTATCGAACACTCCGAGAGCTCTAAACGACTTAGCCGTACCTCTGGCAACACCAGGAATTAGCAATATCGGGCTTTGGGTTTTTGAAGCAAAAATGTATCGGTACGAAAAAACCCAGACTTTAGAATTTGATAATCCCTTTACCGCGCTATTAGATGCAAATTCAGTTAGATACCCAGCTGTTTTGAGGCGCCGTAAAACCGGAGATAAAATGGTTCCACTCGGGATGAGAGCAGAAGTTCGTGTTAAGGATGTTTTTGCTAAAAATAAAATCAAGCGCAGCTTAAGAGATGCTTTGCCCATTTTAGACACACGGAATGGGATTGCATGGATAACTGGTGTCCGGATAGCAGACTGGGCTCGGGTAAGGGAAGATACGGTGAAAATACTTCAGATCACAGCACGTAGATCTGATTGGCAGCCGCTGGACGATTTCTTCATTTAATAATTAAATTAGAACTCAGACATCCCTTACGGAGTTCCCTTCAGATACGTCTTCACCCAAGTAAAAATGCCTAAAAGATTCAGCCAGATCATGTTCGGTTTCGCCAGCGGAAGCAACCGCCATATTGCGGATAAATTGGTCAAATTCCAAATTCGGAGATTTAACTTGGCTCTCATGCGCCTTTAGTGATCTTATTTTAATATCAATCGTAGTAGATATATCTACGAAAAAATTAGCATCAGAACCGTGCATACCTAAGTATAAATGCTCAACAATATGTGGTTCCAATCCCTCATGTAATCTCAAATCTGGATACATATGTACGTCTCTTGCAGAAGGAAAAACTGCGTCCATAGTAGCATCACCCACAGCCCTGTGGTCAGGGTGGTTTATATAATTTCCAACCCAGCGCGCAGTGGGGTTCTCAGTGATGACCGCAGAGGGTTTATGCTTTCGGATTAAGCGCACAATCATTCGTCTAAGTTCTAAATTATTTTCAAGCATTCCGTCTTCAAAATCCAAAAATTCAATAGTATTAACACCTAAAATATTGCAAGCTGCCTTCTGTTCTTCTCTTCTTCTTTTTGCTAGCTCTACAGGGTTAATATTTATATCTGTTGTACCCTTATTACCGTTAGTTACTATGACATACACCCCTTCAGCGCCTTCTTTTGTCCACTTTGCCATAGAACCAGCGCACATAAACTCTGCGTCATCAGGATGAGCGACTACAACCATAATTTTGTTGCCTGGGCCAGAATTTGTTTGCGCAGAATTTGACATAGTATTCCTTTGGACTCAGCGTACTTTTAAAGAACTAAGCCACCATCAACCGATATGACTTGTCCAGTTATGTATGAAGCATCTTCACTAACTAGAAATGCAACGGTACCAGCGACATCTTCAGTATTCCCTAAACGACCTAAAGCTACTCGCTTTTCGATTTCTTTTAGGACTTCTGGAGATAAACCTTCTACCATTTTGGTTACTATGAATCCCGGGGCTATAGCATTGACAGTGATGCTCCTACTGGCAACTTCCTTTGCAGTTGTTTTCGTCAAACCGATTAGTCCAGCTTTGGATGAAGTGTAATTTGCTTGGCCGGGGTTACCATTCAACCCCACTATTGAAGATATATTTACTATCCTGCCTGATCTTTGCTTTAGCATCTGAGGTAATACTGCTTTGGTACAAAGAAATGCGCTTTTCAAATTCGAATCAATTACGAAATCCCAATCATCTTCGCTCATCCTTAGTATTAAATTGTCTCTTGTGACGCCAGCATTGTTTATTAAAATATCGATCCCACCCATAAAATCGATTGCAGACTTGATAAGTCCGTTCACCTGGTTGCTATCTGATACATCGGCCATTATTGCGGTAGATTTGGAACCCAGAGCTACTATTTCAGAAACTATTTTTTGGGCAGAATCGGAGTTAGACCTATAATTTATAACAACATCGGCCCCTTCATTAGCTAAACGAATTGCAATAGCTTTGCCTATGCCATCACTGCTTCCAGTTACGAGAACGCGTTTTCCTTTAATCCTAGTCGTCGTCATTGGCACCTACTTGTTTGATGACTGAAGCCATTTCAGATTTCATCGCTCCTACTAAATTCAATTCAGCCATATCCTTTGCTCGTAAAATGGCACTGCATACATGTTCTGCTGGTGATCGACCATGCCCAATGACAACCGTCCCATTTACTCCAAATAGAGGACCACCGGCAGATTCAGCATTACTAGCAAGCATCCTAATAGCATTTGAGACTTCAGAATCTTTACCGGTCATTTCTGATATGTACTTAGAAGCAGCGGCAGCAAGGCCTTCGGTGAACTTTAACAATATGTTACCTACAAATCCATCACAAACAACGACCTCTGCTTTATTAATAAATATTTCATGAGCCTCAATGTTTCCAACAAAATTGAGGCCGCTTCTTTCAAGTAACGGAAACGTGGATTGGACGAGGCGATTGCCTTTGCCCGGCTCAGATCCCACGCTTAAAATCGCAACACGTGGAGATTCAATTCCTTGAATTTTTCGAGCAAATGCTACCCCAAGGGCAGCAAAACTAACTAGTTGTGAAGGACGAGTGTCAATTTGAGATCCTAAATCGATTATTGATGTACCAGGGGCGAGCGTAATAAATGGCCCTCCTAGCGCAGGCCTGTCTAAACCTTCAAACATTCCAAGGGCAAGTACAGAAGCAGCCATAGTAGCTCCAGTCGACCCCATAGAAACTAGGCCATCAGCTTTACCGGCACTAACAAAAGCCGCTGCGGTAGCTATTGAAGAAGAGGGGTTTTTGCGCAACTCACGCACGGGATTTTCGCCTTCTCTTATGAACCCTTTTGACGGTACGATATCTATTGAAATCCCACTTAAATCGTGCTTGGCGAGCATTTTCTTCACTGGAACTTCTTCGCCAGTTAATATTACATCGACACCTTTCCTTGCTGCTAAAACAGCACCGTGTACTGGTACTTCAGGCGCATTATCACCACCCATGGCATCCAAAATAATTTTTGTAGGCATAGACTTTTCTACCTCTTACGAAGATAAGATTGCGTCACCAGTTATCACTTCAATGCCATCTTGATTTATAACCTTGACTGAATAAATAATAGAAGCATCGTTACTTGAGCGTAGCTCCCCAATTGCAACTACTTCATCGCCTAAGAAAACAGGTGCTCTAAATTTAATATTTAAGGATCCTGAGTCATTCCATTCATTTGGAAAGGACTTGTTCATAATTTCAGCAATCAACGACAATACAAACATGCCATGAGCGATACGTTTTCCGAACATAGTTTTTGATGCAAATGTTTCATCCAAATGTAAGGGATTATGGTCACCACTTGCATCCGCATATTGCATTATTTGTTCGATTGATATTAATTTTTTATCACCGTGGATCTTCTGATTAACCATTAGAGCCACTTTCTTTAATTGTTATCGTTGCTACTTCAGATAATACTTGTGCGTCATTCTGAGTGACTTGTATCTCAATTTTTAGGAATCTGACTCCTCTTCTTATATCATTTTGCATGATTTTAGACAGGCAATTTACCTTCTCACCAACACGTACCGATTTTGATGCCGTGATTTGGTGTGAAATGTGTACAGCTCCCTCAGGTAAGGATATAGCTTTCATCGTTGCTCCCAACGCCCAAGCAGCGATCGCAATAGAAGGGATTTTAAATTTTGCAGATTCCAGCAAAACTGTTGACCCCGTTGCACGAAGATATGAATCCAAATTATCCTCGCTGATTTCAAAGAATTGATTGGATATAATGGTACCCGGTTGTAAGCTATATATTTCCAAAGCGATTCAATTATACCTAGAGTTCATTGATTCAGTGCCTTAGCATAAACTTTTATAAATCACTTGTAACGAGAATGAGTAGAAAAATGATGAATCCTGATGAATGTCCATTATGTGGCGCAGACCTTGAGTTTAACCAAGTTTTCTATGTTTGTGAGGGCTGCTTTACTCCTTTCAACCCAGGAGAACTAGGCGAAGTTTATCAACAAAAAGCGAGAGAAAGTGCTGAAGCAGTTGGCGATAGTATCATCGTGGAGAAAGAGAACACAATTGCGACTGTAATAATCAATCGCCCAGAACAGAGGAATGCGATTACTCTTAATATGTGGCATCGCTTTAAATATCTTTTTGAAGAGATTGATGGTGATCCCACAGTGAAATTGGTTATTCTAAAAGGGCAGGGTTCAACTTCATTTTCTGCCGGTGCAGACATTAAAGAATTCGAACAGACTAGATCTACTCCACAGCAGGCTCGACAGTACCGCCAAGCATTTGATTCTGCATGTGAATCTCTTTTCAATTTAAACAAACCATCCATCGCTGTGATTCAAGGATATTGTTTTGGAGGAGGTTTTGAGCTTGCACTCTGCGCTGACTTGAGAATTGCTTCTGAATCAGCCACATTTGCAATTCCTGCTGCAAAAATGGGACTGGCAATACCTCATTCGTTTGTTTCACGTTTGGCTTCTCTATCAGGCCATGCGAATGCAGCGTATATGTTGCTAACTTCGAGAAGTATCACATCGGAGCAGGCCTACAAAACAGGATTAGTAAATACGGTTTTGCTTAATAATGATTTGGACCAACACATTGAAGACTTGAGTAATGAAATATTGTCTCTTTCGCCCAATTCTCATGCTATCCACAAGCAAGTTTTAAGGGATATTGAGAATTATGGGGCACCGGCAAATATTCCTACATCGAAACTCAATGTGCCGAAGAAAGTCACGGAAAGTCCTGATTTCCGTGAGGGAGTCAGGGCATTTTTAGAGAAACGCAAACCCAATTTTAATGATCTCTAAGTATTCCTCTGAAGAAATTAATATTAATCTATTCGACGCAGCGTAGGTAAAAGGAAAGTAAGGATTAAAGCACTACTCAGGCTTAATATTGAAAAGCCGAACAAGGCGAGTTGAGTACCAAAGATTGCTGCTGAAAACCCAGCGAAAGCTGCTCCTAGGCTCATTAATGCTTGATCATATGCCAGTAGTGACATAATCCTTCCTCGCATTTTGTCCGGTGCAGATTCTGCCAATAAAGCAGTGAAAAGCGGTATAAATGCTGATTGGGCGACACCAACAAAAAACACCACTGAAAAAGCAATAATAGCTGTAGAGAAATAAGATGCCGAAGAATAGAAGGTCATCAATATGCCCATTATTGCTAACGAAACTAATAAAATCACTCCTCTTCTTTTAGATGGATTTACGTATGCAATAAAAACGGTACTTAGGATCCCACCGATTCCTAAGATAGCGTACATTATGCCAAGTCCACTATCATTCAAACCTAATGGCCCTTTGGTAATCAAAGGAATAAAGACCTGTATGAATGAAGCTCCAAAGGTGAAATATATAGCAGCAATAATGAGCGCTCCTTTTATATCGGGAGTTCTCCAGGCAAATACCAATCCCTCTTTCATATTTTTGGCAACCGCGACGGGCCCTGTGTACCCTGACCTTTCCTGATCCGGTGCTTTCATGAGTATGAGCAAAGGTAAGCCAACGACGTATAGAATCGACATCAAATAAAAAGCGCTTAAAATGCCAAACGTAGCAATTAGAATTCCTGCAACCGCTGCAGAAAACACCCGCATCAGCTGGACACTCCCACTGTTCAGGGCCATCGCATTGGTCATCAAATCAGGTGGCACTAAGTTGGGTATCATTGCTCGTCTTGCTGGTTGATCGAAAACCATTGAGGCGCCACGTGCCAATGCAAAAACATAAATGTGCCAGAGCTCCAACAAGTTTGACGATATGGCGATTGCAAACCATATAGCATTAACGGTTACAAATAACCTCGTAATAATAAGTATGAGCTTTCTATTCCAAATATCAGCAATCGCACCTGCAAATATTCCTAAAATAATAGCTGGAAGCGTCCTAATACCCATCACCAGTCCAAGATGTATTGCGGATCCTTCAGTGACTTCAAGGACTAAAATGGGAAGAGCAACCATTTGCACCCAGAAAGCAGAAGAGTTGGTCATCTGAGCAATCCATAGCAATCGGAAATCTCTATATCGAGCTGATTCAAATACACGAGTCAAAAATTTTCGATTCCAGTTATTCTTAGCTACTGGCTTAGGATCTTCGATTTCAATTGAGCCTTCCATGCTCTTATTTTCTACTTTTGTGGCGATATAGTCATCTGATATCAATGCGAGCGGTTCCAATACCTGCCTACTTTGTCTAAAATACTTGAAACCTTACTCAGGAGATTTTTAATGGCACTTACCGAATGGGTAAACGTTGCTAAAGTTGGCGATTTAAAGGAAAACGATATGATGATGGTTACAGCAGGATCCGAGGAAATTCTGCTAGCGCTAGTTGAAGGTAACTATTATGCAATTGATAATTGGTGCACTCATGCTGGAGGAATGCTTGATCAGGGTATTTTGCATGTAGAAAACCTTGAGGTTGAGTGTCCTCTTCACGAAGGATATTTTCACCTTGATTCTGGTGCAGCTCGTATGCCTCCGGCAGAAGATGATGCTGTTGCATATTCAGTAAAAATTGACGGGGATGATATTTCTGTCGGCCCAAAAGAAAATTGATCTTCTTATTGGGTTTTCATCAATTTTCATCCATTCAGCTACAAAACGACTTTATTAAATTGTACATTCACAGATGGATGATCAATGAACCTGCACATTCCTGAAGGTTATTCGCATTCTTTCTCAGAAAATGGCGATGCTGTTATTTTAATCGGTGACATTCTCGGAGGATCAGCCTCTTGGAACTTTCTTGCTGAATATCTTTCTGACAAGTTCCACGTCATTGGAGTTTCTCCTCTTTTGGTCGCATATTCTGCACGAGGACTACCTCCTCCTAAACCTTGGAGCATCTTATTTGAGGCTGAAGCATTGGCAAACGCCATGGATCATTGGGGAATCCAGAAAGCTCATATTGGAGGTTGGTCTCTGGGAGGTGCAATAGCGGCAGCATTTGCAATTTATTATCCCAACAAAACAAAAACACTAATGCTAGTAGAACCACAGATGAGATGGGTGTTACGTGAATTAGGTAGACATGAAGAAGCTGATTACAGAGCTGTAAAATTCAAGGGATACGGTGATGAAATTAGCGAACAAGAGTTGTCAGACTTTCTGCACGAAGTCGGTGCAGTGCCGATTGAAGAAGACCCTCGCCAAAGCCGTGCCTGGAGACTAGCATGGGTCAATCGGCTTGCAATAAGGTATGCAAATGAAGTGATAGACGAGCTAGGGGACTTATCAGAATTAAAAAAATTGAATATGCCGACTCTTTTGGTCAGAGGTGACTCATCTCTTAACTCTGACATAGAAATAACAGACGCTTTGGCAAGCTTAATCCCTAATGCGAAAAGGAGAATACTTCAGGGCGGGCACACCAGTCATTTCAACAATCCTGATATGTTTATGGAGTCTTACTTTAAACTTATAAACCCTCTTACTAGATGAGTACCGACTTAAAATCACAGATGATATAGATGCTTTCTAACCTCTATAAAAACGAACTTATAGTGAGGCCGAATGCCAAACCCACTCCAGTATAAAAATGAATAGAAGCTGTGTGAACCATAAGCGAATTCAGTTCACTTCTTTCACTATCAGCAAATGAAAATTTGAACGACTTGAGCGCGATTGGAACTGAAACCAAACTGAGCAGTGCCCAAATACTCAAAATTTGAAAAGCTACTGAAAGTACAATAAGTAAATAAGCAGATCCTAAAAACGTGAAATAAACCCTTTTTGCCCGAGCTTTACCTAAAAAACTGGTTAGACTTGTTTTGCCCGAAGACGCATCCTCATCAAGATCTCTCAAGTTATTGCAGTACATTATGAGTGCGACTAGTACGCCGATGGGCAATGAAACTAATAGACTCTCAAAAGTCAGTCGCAGAGTTTGGACATAATAGGACCCAATTACCATCATTGGGCCCATTAAAATAAATACTATAACTTCACTGATCCCTTTATTGCCGAGAGGGATCGGTCCAGCAGAATATAAAATTGCTATGAAGATCGCAGGGACACAAAAAATCAAAATAAACCAGTTTGTCTGCGTTAAGATATAAAGTCCCAGTGCTACAGACACTGCATATGCAATTAAGGTTCCTACCAAAATAGAACT
>CAYMJY010000037.1:0-10344 GCA_964391355.1 uncultured Dehalococcoidia bacterium
AGTGAAACGAGCAAAAAGCCCTCATTGAGAAATGAGGGCTTTTTGCATATCAATACTAGATTTTAATTATCTGAACTGCGAAGAGTTTGCACGCCCAGAGCCAAGGCTACTAGCATCATTAGGATCCACCCGCCAAATCCAGTCATGGCTAATCCATCATCTATATTGCCAATAAGGAAGAGTGCACCAGAAAGGACTGCAAGCCCACCAATTACTATGTGAAAACTTTTCTCGAGAATAATACCTATGCCAAATAAAACGAGCAGCAACCCACATGCCATGGTGAACGAGGTTGACCCAGCTAGGCTAATCTGCATTAAAGCAGTACCTTCAGCTGCTGAACTTGCTCCTGCTGCTGCCCACTCAATCCCAATAGTAAATACCCCCATTACGACGAGGGCTAACGCTAAAATTGCACTGATGTTAGCGTAAGGCGCCCCTGCGCCACCTCCAGATGCCATCTTTCTTGATAGATTCAAGAATCCAATAAAAACGGCCCCCATTCCACCGAAGCCCATCAGCATACCTACTTTACCTAGATCTGAATCAGCCATAAGCTGTGCTGCATTTTCAGCCGCTGTAGCATCTGGACCGCCAGTAACAGGATAAATAAACATCCATCCTATGAGTGACACCACTGTTCCAATAATTAACATTAGAGAAGTCTGCATTTTCAATTGCATAAAGTACTCCTAACAGATCAAAAGATTGAACTGAGGGCATAATGGCAAGGAGTAGCTATAAATGTCAATTTGATTCGTTTACAGGCTAGAGACTAGCGATTTTGTGAAACTCGACCCACTCTTCATCAATCTCTAAGCCTAAGCCAGGAAGTTGAGGAGCCTGAATGCTTCCATTTTCATCGACTAAGATTTGGGTTTTCGCCCCCCATGTATGGAGCTCTTGAGGAAGCCAATGCTCATAGTAATTGCAATTCTGTGACGACATCATTACATGAAGATTTGCTAAGTTCATGGGAGTGTTGCCCCCTAACCCGATTTCTACATGCTTTCTGAATCCCTCTGCTACGGACATTTGTTTTTTCAGGCCTGTAATTCCTAATTTTCTTGCTGTTCCTCTTACGAACTGTATTGTTTCGAGGCCTAATAGGTGAGTGGCTTCATGTAAAAGAAATTCCACTGAATCACTCATATTAATTGGAGTTTTTAGTGATTGGCTGAGCTCAATCACTGCATCTAAATCTTGTGAGGGTACTGGATCTTCGTACCAAAAAAATCCATTCGCATCAAGAGCATTTCCGATGTACAACGCATCTTCTAACGCATACCCATTATTCGGATCAAACATTAGTGCCATGTCATCGCCTACCGCAGTGCGAACCTTTTGTACCATTTCGCAGGTTGCAATTGGACTTAAGTTACCTGGGTGGATTTTATATGCCTTAAAGCCTTGGGATTGAATTTCTAGCGCTTCATTAACGTATCCTTCTGCTTCTGAATGTCTTGGTGGATATGTGGCATATGCTGGAATTGTGCTACGTGCAGTGCCCAGCAATTTGTGTATTGGTTGTCCCGTAATTTGTCCTTGTATATCCCACAGCGCTACATCCAGGGGAGCCCAACCAGCTTCTATAGGTTCATGAAGGTTAGTTGGTATTTTTTTTAGCTGATTCCAGAGCCACTCTCTTTCATTAATACCTTTGCCGATCAAAAGGGGACGGAGAACTGTGATGATCGTGTCGATACGTTTTGGCGAAGATTCTCCGAGGTTGCCAATGAAGGCATTGCCTTCAATACCTCCATCAGTTTTAACGCGCAGAACACCTTGCGTTATCTTCCCACCCAGCGCACCTCGTTTGTCTTGCACAGGAATAGGCTTAACAGTTCTTTCTATGATGTCTATGTTGATTTCGGAGATTTGCAAACTACTACCATCACTAAGCTTTGACTTTAGTTTTCGAATGAATAATGAAAACCAAAGCTAAACTGATTATTGAGAATACTAGGGCACTAAGTCCAAGTGATAAATGAATACCTACTACCGCACCCATAAAACCGACGGTAATTCCACTACCAAAGCGCAGTCCGTTTAGTGACATGTTATAAACACCAATAATCTTACCTCTTTCCTCTGGAGGAGCTTCCAATTGAACTAGCGTTATAGCCATCGATGTGAAGCTGATCTGCAGTAGGCCCATTAAGAACAAACTGAAAATTGCAACGGAAAAATGAGGGGATATTGCGAACAGAATAACGCTCAGTGACCATAATCCCGCTAATATCGTTGCAGTGAGAGCCCTAGGGCTCAAAGCAGAAAAACTTTCTAGGAATATGCCTCCGAAAATTGCACCTGCAGCGCTGGAGGAAAGAAGTACCGTATAAATCATTCCTGCATTTTCAGGTAAGAAGTAAGTTGCAAATTCTGGCATCTGAGCTTGATATGCGTTGCCTACTAAAAATGAACTTGCGCCACTTAAAATTATCATGGAGAAGATAATTTGATTTTTAGAAGCCTGGCGAATGGTCTGAACTGCAGCAACCATGCCTAGCCTTAAAGGCTTTCGTACTTGGTCACCCAAGTGTAGCTGCCCTGTATAAGGAACGCGTAAACACCAGATCACCATCGGAATAAAAAACAGAGTATTCACTAATAATCCTACGCCAGACCCCAAAATTAAGAGTAGCGCTCCTCCAACGACCGGTCCTAGAAAAATCCCAAGTTGTATCGAAGTGCTACTAATACGAACTGCACTTTGAAGTTCTTTATCACCAACGATGTCATGAAGAATTAACTGACTGGCAGGTTGATAAAGTGCACCAGCAGATCCATGAATAGTGAGTAGCACAACTGCGTGCCAAACCTGTACAGAGTCAGTTAGGAACAAAATTGCCCAACCGATCGAAGCTAGCGCAAATAAAAACATCGCAAATATTGTTATCTTCCTGTTGTCGAATCGATCTGCAAGTGCTCCGGCATGTACACCAAATAACAAAGAAGGGGCCCAGTGGCTAACCACAGCATAGCCTCCTAATATAGGAGACTGAAATTTGGCAAAAATGACCCAATAAGAAATTACGTGCTCAATATTATCGCCCATCATCCAGAGGGTCCTACCAAGAATATATGTGCGGAAATCAGGGTTTCGAAATGCCGCAAATGCTACTTTTTGGTTGCTAGTCGACAAAATTACCCCAAGTCTGTATACATCTATATGTGAATGATGCTGCTAAGAATTTGAAGAAGGATTCTGGTACATGGTAGAGCATGTTTAACAAAATGGGTATTTCAATGCCGCGCTTCTATGGTTGGAAAGTACTTGCCTCAATGATGGTGATCAGAGGCGTAGCGGGTGGAATTAATTTGTACGGCAGTACGCTGTTTGTTTTACCTATTCAAAACGAATTCCATATAACTAGAGGAGCTGTAGCAAGCTTATTTGCTGCGGGGTTGATTATCCGCAATTTAACTTCTCCCGTTAGTGGTTATTTAATTGATCGGTATGGTGCGAGGAGAATGCTTTTTCTCACTCTGCTTTTATCTAGTGCAGGTTATATTTTAATGGTCTTTGCTCAAAATATCGTTGTACTAGGATTAATTTATCTCGCTTTAGTAAGTCTTGGTTTCCATGTTCTTCTTTTCCAATCTCCGTCAGTAATTATTAATAATTGGTTTGACAAACATAAAGGCTTGTCCATGTCGTTACTGCAAGTGGGAGCAGGAATTGGAGGAGGTATCATCGTACCAATCCTTGGCATTTTAATTGCTGAAGCAGGATGGAGGTTTGCGAGTGCATCAGCTGGATTCTTGTTGTTAATTATTGGACTCCCAATGCTTTACATTGCCCGTAATACGCCTGAAGAAATGAATGAATACCCTGATGGTATTGTGCCTGAGCATAAGACCGCTTCTCAAAAGGTTTCGGTAGCGGGGAAGTCAATTAAAGAAGCCATTAAAACTAAGCAATACTGGATTATTGTAATAATCTTGCTTGCGTTTTCTAGCTCAGTTTCAGCTGTTGCATTTCACTTTGCTCCAATACTTGAAGATAAGAATATGTCACCCACAACACAGGCTGGACTCTTAGGAACACTTGCTTTGCTGAGTGCGCCAGTAATTGTTTTGACAGGTTGGCTCGGCGATAAGATCGATAGGTTGAAAGTGACTGTAGCGATGCTTTTAGTAATTGCTCTGGGAATTATTGTCTTAAATCTGGGGGATACTGTTTCTCTCATGGTTTTATCTGCTTTCCTGATGGCAGGAACGCAGGGTGTTTACCCTCTCTTGTGGGCAGTTACGGGGAATGCTTTTGGGAGACGCGATTTCGGCACCATACGAGGAAGTATTGAGGGCATTATGGTTGTGGGTCTGGCAGCTCCTTCTATCGTAGGATTCATGTACGATTGGCAAGGTAATTACACTGCTGCTCTTTGGCTTTCTGCAGGATTATGTTTAGGTGCTGCAGGGATTGCGGGCTTGGCTTCAATCAGTAATAAATTCAGAGTGGGCTAAAATAATTATATAGAGGCATTAGGTATGCTTCCTCCATCAGTAGTGGACCCTGTTTTTAAGCGTGCTTTGAATTGATATTCCAGAGATCGTAAATCAAAAAGTTCATTAATTTCTATTTTGCGCTTGGTCATTCCTTGGGTTTGAGCGAGTTCAAGGAATTTCATAAGCTCAGCCTTATTGGCATTTAATCCATAGGCCCAGGGGTCATCACCTGATGATTCAAGTGCATCATCTAAGTATTCCCTCATAAAAGGTAAACTAGTGTAACGTTCATTTTGTAAAGATAGATACGCCTGCCGTTTTGCCTCGTCATAAGCTTTGCATATTTCAAAACCGAAATCCGGCCATCTTTCGATTGCTTCTTTCCTGACAACTATTAAATGAACAATGGGATGAAATTTATTTTGAGCAACCCAACGTCGTTGTACTTGGAAAACATCAGGAATTACTCTCGTAATGACCTCCTGAGCTTCTTTGCTCATTGGTGGAGATGACTCAGTCATCAGTGCATCGACTTTTCCTTCAAGGAGTAATTCCATTCCCTGAAAAGGACCTGGCGTCACTTGGATATTTAAATCGGCGGGATAAGTTTGACGATGATCTAACTCTGGCCCAGTAACGTGCCAGTTAATTTCATTAGTGTTTATCCCATACTCTTCCTGCAATATTGCCCTATGCCAAAAAGAAGCGGTAACCCAATACCCAGTTAGAAGTACATTCTTACCTCGAAGGTCTGACATTGTTTTGATCCCAGAATCCTTCTTTGTATATACGTATTGATGGATCATCAACCTGTCCGGAAAGACGGGAACTGCTGTGAAAGAATCATTCTGATCTTTCAAAAACACATAACGTGCTAACGGCATTTCAGCGGCATCAAAGATTCCTGGCTCTTGGACAGCATTGACGCCAGTAGTTCCAGGGGGCACATGGATAAAATGAATATGAGGGCTTTGTACTGTTCTACTGAATAGAGCAGCTGATCGATCGAATCGTTGTGCTGCAACCTTCATTAGTCCATTGAATGATTCAGCCATGATTGTCCCCTTGTTTTAGTAGGCCACCTTAGGCAGTATAGTTGCCTCAATTTTTGTCAACAATTGGAAAGGATCAAAATCATTTCCATACAACTGTAAGACCACATGGTCAATGCTTTGTTCGTGTTTAAGGGCTAGTAACTTTTCTGCACATTCTTCTGCTGTACCGACCAACCCTATTGATTCTAGTAGAATTTCTTCTTCGGACCCATGTCTATTTATGCTCCGAGATATTTCTGCTGAATATTGAGTAAATATACGGCGTGACTTACTCAACCAAAATTTCAAAATGGGTAAAGCGCGCTTCATAGCATTTCCCTTGTTTTCATCTATGAAAGTTGGCAATGCATGAATGATCTTAAAATTCTCAATTGACCGGTTTGCCGTTTTTGCTCCTGCTAGTAATTTTTTGACTGACTCTTGTATTACCTTTGAATTTGAACCTACCATGAGAAGAACCCCATCTGCTTTTTGCCCTGCTAAATGAAGCATGTTGGGGCTACTTGCACTAATTAATATAGGGATCTTGCCCGTTTCTAAATTCCCAAGCTTTTCTGCTTTGCTTGTTCCTATAGAAACGGATTCTCCAGATAGGAGATTTTTCACTACGCTGACAGCATCACTGATTTCTAGGAGTGATGCTGGAGGTCTTCCTATATGGCTCGCCGCTTGGTCACCTGCTCCGATTATGAGCCTTGTTCTTTCCGGCGCTATTGATTCTAGAGTGTTGGCGAGCGATGCTAGAACTGAAGGATGTCTTGTTAAGGGATTAGTAACACAAGGGAACAATGTGAGTTCTGAGGTATTGTTTGCTAACATCCCTAGCTTTAAGAATACATCTCTTCCCTCATGTTGGTGATCTTGAATACCCAACCCATTTAAACCTATCTGTTCTACTGCAAGTGCAAAAGAATTGGATTCAGAATTTGAAAAATTCGCCGGTTCTGTTATTTCAATTTTCATGAGACCTAAATCGTAAAAAGTAATAGCAAATATTATTACGAAAATCGTTAAAATATAAAGCTATATAATATTATTCTACATAATATACATAAGTTAGCCTTAATATATCAGCATTTTATTAATAAATTTAAAAATTAATCCGTTTTATGATATAAATTCATAAAGCGCATGAAATTTATTTAAAATAATATTTTTCAGTAGAATTGAGGAGGTAATATATGATTATTCGTAATTATACTTATCTATTGGCGGCTACATTAGTCGCTGTAAGCATGGTTTTTGGCTTAGTAGCATGTGGTTCTGACGATGAACCCGCTGCTTCAGCTCCAACTGCATCAACTGGAATTGATGCACTGTACGAGGCAGCAAAAGCTGAAGGCTCCCTTACGGTCATGACTAATGATGATTTGTATACTCGATTGGCAGCGTTGGGTTTTGCTCAAAAGTTCCCTGGAATTACAGTTAATACTGAGGTGGGCTCACCTACTGAACGTTCAGCTAAAATCATAGAACAATCCCAAGCTGGTCGAGTCACAACCGATCTTGTTATGGGGTCTGGGCGTGATGTCGAGCCAATAGTTAGCCGTGGTTTAGCTGCAGGACCCAATGAAGTGGATTGGGCATTGCTTGGCTACTCACCAGAGTTCGTCCATGCTGAGGGACACTTGGGTCTCCACTGGGATTTTGTGTATGCACATGAGTACAACACTGACTTAGTTTCTGCTGACGAATTGCCAGATAGACTTGCTGAATTTACTTGGCCTAAATGGAAAGACCGTGTGGCTGCGAGTCCATTCCTTTACCCAGCTGGGATGGCATTCGTTTCACTCGCGCGTGGCGAAGAAGTAGGTGTTGCTTTGGCCAAGCAAATTTACGATTCATCAGGTCTACTTTTGACTACCTCTCAGCAACAATTAGTAGAAACTGGCGAAGCTGCAGTAGTGATGTTTTCATCAATTAACTACACATTAAAGGCTCAGAGTGACGGTGCACCGGTAGACTACTTCTTCACTCCCGACATGGGTACGGCTCGTTTAGGGTTTAGCATCTTGAAGGACGCCCCAAACCCGAATGCCGCAAGGTTGTTTGTCCACTGGATGAGTACGGATGAAGGTAGACAGGATCTTTTCGATTTAGATAAAAAAGCTTTGGTATCTGGCCCTGGAATCGACAATGAGTTCACGAAAATTATTAAAGACCGCAAGGTCTCGCTTGTCTTAGAGAGCGATGCAAATTGGAAAGAACGAGCACGCCTGACAGGTGTGGTCCGTGAGGCTGTTGTCGGTCAATAAGATCAGCATTTGTGCTATGACTCTCCAGAATTTTACTGGAGAGTCATAGCATGCACCGGGAGATATATGTCAATTAGCGGAATTTTGGGTTTTGCGAAAAATTGCTTTAACCCTTTATTAAACTTATCCACTGATAGGCTTTTGATGGGTGCTGCGATAGTTGCAGTTATCTACTTGATTAGTACGCCTTTGTTGATGGTGTTATTAACAGCCTTTCGCGGACCCATTGATTATTTACCATTTGAATCGAACGCAGTATTCACTTTAGAAAACTTTGGGCGAGCATATGGTTCTGCAAATATAGGAAAAACGATTTTTGACACTGCGACATTCGCAGGAGGTGCGGTGCTTTTAGCCTTTTTCATTGGATTTGTAATGGCTTGGCTAGTCGAACGAACAGATATCCCATTACGTAATACAATTTTTGTTTTTGCGCTTGTGCCGATTATGCTTCCTCCAATTGCATCTTCTTTAGCATGGATCTTTTTACTTGGAGAGAACAACGGCCTTATAAATGTGTTTATCCGAACAATATTACCGTTTGGCGAGAGAGGGCCTTTCGATATCTTCAGCCTCTATGGAATGATTATCGTCCAAGGTTTTGGCATGTCTACAATTATGTTTTTACTTGTCGGAGCAGCTCTCAGAAATATGGACTCCGCACTTGAGGAAGCAAGCGCTGCTTCAGGGGCCCGTTATATTTCGACTTTGCGGAGAGTCACTCTTCCAATGCTTACTCCAGCAATATTGAGTGTACTCATACTTTCATTCATTTTCGCAATAGAAACATTTGAAGTGCCATTGGTAATCGGACTCGGGGCAAGGCAGCAAGTGTTCGCTGGAAATGTTTATTGGGCCCTAAACCCTGCCTCAGGACTTCCTCGGTATGGTGAAGTCGCTGCTCTAGCATTGAGTTTCCTTGCTTTTACTTACTTGCTTTTCTATTTTTATTCGAGGGTAACTAATCAAGCGCGGAGATTCGCTACTGTTACTGGAAAAGGGTTTCGCCCCAAAAGACTCGAACTAGGGCAATGGAAATATCCATTGTTAGCGATGGTAATTGTTTTCGTGTCAGTCCAAACTATTTTTCCTTTACTAACCTTAGTCTGGGCAAGTTTTCTCGACCGTTTCGCCCCGCCAACCCTTGAAGCGATGCAGAATCTTTCGCTAGGCCCATACAAAAGAATGTTTTCTGATCCTAATTTCGGATTAGCTTTCAGAAATACTTTCATTGTTGCATTCGGCAGTGCTCTTCTGGTGACCACAGTATCCTCGATTGTCGCGTGGATTGTGGTGAGAGGAAACGCTAGAGGTAAAAGGTTGTTGGACTTCATAGCATCCTCTTCGGTAGCTATACCTGGCGTAATTGCCGGATTATCCTTCGTAATTTTCTATATTACGATTTCAAGGTGGATTCCACTGTTCGGTACAATTTGGGTTTTAGTTTTGGCGTACTCATACCGACTCTCACTGGGGTACAGAGTAAATGTAGCAGGCCTAACACAAATCAGCTTAGAGCTTGAAGAGGCTTCTAAGGCATCTGGTGCTAGATGGGGTTCAACTTTTAAGAGAATCCTTGCACCACTAATGGCTCCCAATTTGATTGTTGTGTTCATGATTATTTTTTTCTTGGGGTTTCGAGATTTTACTCTAGCACTATTACTCTCATCTAAAGAGAATGTTGTGATGAGTGTGTTGGTTTGGCAACGTTTGCAAACCAATGACCTTGGTGAAGCTGCTGCTTTGTCTGTTTTAATGGTAGTTGTTTTATTCGTCTTGGCAGCAGGATTGAGACGGATTTTAATGAGGCGATTTAGCACTTTTTAGTATTTCAAAAGTATTAGTTTCGAATGGTGAAATAAAATGGATAAAGTAAGTGAAAAAAAAGCCACGAATTCTGAAGTAAATGCACAAGATAGGCGCAAGATGATTCCTTCATTGGGCCTAAAGGAGTATTGGTATCCAGCGATCCAATCAAAAAAGGTGAAGAATAGGTCGATCGTGCGTTTGCAAATTCTTGGAGAGCAAATTGTGCTCTTTCGTGGAAAGGATGGCAGAATCGCTGCGTTAAATGCCACCTGCCCACACCGGGGTGCTAGTTTGGGCAGAGGCGATTCACATTTTGCCGGAACAATCACTTGCCCGTACCATGGCTGGACCTTTGATGAACAAGGGAATTGTGTTGCTGTTTTGACTGAGGGCCCAGATTCCTTTATCCCTGGGAAAGTTAATGCTAAAAAGTATGATACACAGATTCTCAAGGGCGTTGTTTTCATATGGATGGGCGAAGGAGAGGCCGTTCCTATTGAAGAGGATGTACCTGAAGAGTTCTTCGAACCAAACTCAGAATCAATGGTGTATTGGTTTGCTCAGGAATGGGATGTCAATTGGGCTGTAGCATTAGAAAACTCCCTAGACTCGCACGTTCCTTACGTTCATAGGAACTCATGGTTAGCTATTACCACAACACTCCGGCATTATGGACCAAAGGGACGTAGGCCGGTCCGTGTTAAAAATGGAGTATCTGCATCTTTAACTGAGTCTACTAAGAGACCCCCACAGGAAGAGTATCCCGGACTGGG
>CAYMJY010000037.1:10354-12339 GCA_964391355.1 uncultured Dehalococcoidia bacterium
GCAATGGAGGAGATGGTGGACTTGGATTTTGAAACCAGCAATTACACGTGCCAGTAAACGACCATTGTTTAATCGATCAGATGAATGGGGGCAAGCTCATCACTTGCCGAATATGTTTAGAACGATGTCATCGACTCACGCATACACTAGAAATTGCGTGGCAATCAATGAATCAAAAACCAGGGTTATTTATTTTTACTCTACTCGACCGGCTAATAAAGTGCATCGATTTTATATTTGGGCGCATTATTACCTTTGGTTCAAGTGGCACATGTTAGTGCATTTTTCAAATCAAGACTTGCATCCAATGCTTGAACAGAGATGGGATTCGCCTGAAATGTTGAGCCCGAATGATGCAGAATTAATTGTTTGGAGAAAAATGCTGACATCGGCTAGAGGAATGGATTCCAGTTCGATAAATAGTCCAGAGGTGAGGGGTGAAAAATTTGCACATGCTGGTGAAAAAGAATTCGGGCTACCAGATACGGAAGAAGTTCAGAAAATTGAATTTAAAGCTTAATCAAAAGTGCTAAAATTACCTGGTATTTTCAATTCTATTGAATAAACGCTCGTCCTTGCTGTTATGAAAAGTGTTCTGTTCTCTTCGTTGCCCCACCCACAGTTGGCAGGTATTTCAGGGCAAACAATCCTGCCGAGGTGATCTCCGTTTGAGTTTAAAACCCAAAGCCCTCCACTAGCCGTACAATAAATATTACCTTTTATGTCGACTTTCATCCCATCGGGCACACCGACTTCATTGGGTTGGCCTCTTAAATCTGCAAATACTTCACCACCCGTCAAAGAACCGTCTTGTGCGACGTTGAAAACGCGCATGTGATGCATTTCGCTATCGTCAACATAAAGAAGTTCCCCATCCGGTGAAAATGCCAACCCGTTAGGTAATTGAAGGTCGTCTACTAAAAGATCGATCTGCAGAGTAGAAGGATCAACTCTATATAAACCTTGATGCGCCAGTTCTTTTCCTTCACTCCGATTTGGCAGTCCGAATGTGGGATCCGTGAAATAAATGGCACCTTTTTGATCAACTACAATATCGTTAGGTGAATTTAATCTTTTGCCTTCAAACGAAGAAGCAATTACTTCAACGGAACCATCTTTTTCTGTTCGTGTTACACGGCGATTTGAATGCTCGCAGGTGAGAACTCTACCTTCGTGGTCGTGCGTATTCCCATTTGCATTCCCGCTTGGATACCTAACCGTTAGCACTTCAGGGCCTTCGTCTTTCAATCTAAGCTCTACTAATCGGTTATTGGGAATATCAGAAAATAATAACCAGTCCCCTTTCCAAAGAGGGCCTTCTGTAAAACCAAAACCTGAAGCGAGCCTTTTCAGTTCTGGATTCTCACCAACAATTAATTCAAAATCAGGGGACTTTGGTTCAAGTTGTAACATTAGGAGGAAAACTCAGCTGCATGGGATAAAAAAAGTGTCCCGAGTAACCAGGCGCCAGTGAGATTTCCGACTCGGCCTAGGTTTCCCTTGGCTCTGAATTCCATTTCACTTTTCTCTGATTACTCAGGACATTATTAACTTACCATTGTGCTTGTTTCGCTTGTCAAGTGTTAATTTAATTGATTTTTATTTGAACTTTACAACACAGCTTTTAAAAGTTTTTCTGCAGCGGTATCATAACTAGACCCAAGTTGATTATTGAGCTGGTTGTTGCAAAAAATAGATTAGCTGGGTATCGCCGAGGTGGTGGAATTGGCAGACACGCTGTCTTGAGGGGGCAGTGGGGCAACCCGTGGGAGTTCGAGTCTCCCCCTCGGCACCAAATGTTTTGAATTGGGCGACGTAGCCAAGTGGTTAAGGCGGGGGTCTGCAAAACCCCTATTCGGCGGTTCGAATCCGCCCGTCGCCTCCAATATTTACAGCTAACTAATGATTTCCAGTGGACTGCAAAACCGCATCCATTTTAGTAACCCCATTGTTATAAACCCAGTCCAATCTTGGTCAAAGGAACA
>CAYMJY010000038.1:0-11964 GCA_964391355.1 uncultured Dehalococcoidia bacterium
AATTACCTCCCTTATTTAGTTTCAAAGGCTGCAGTTCATTACTCCACTAAAGCATTAGCCGTAGAGTTAGCCTCGCAAGGCATTCTGGTCAATGCTATTGCTCCTGGGCCCACAATCCGGCCACCTTCAGTTAGCGAAGAAATTTGGGAACAGGAAGTAATTTCACAAACACCACTTGGCAAAGAATCTTCATCTGAGGACATTGCTGAGATAGTCACTTCGCTGCTTAAGATGCAAACCATTACGGGTGAGATAATTCGTGTAGACTCTGGTAGGCATTTAGCTGGACCTGGCGTAGAACCATAAAAGTAGAGGAAAATTATGACCAAGCCCCACCATTCACCCGTTGAAAATGATTTGCTAGTTCGTGCAAAGAAAGTGTTGCCTCAAGGGAGTTTAGGTAATGTTCATCTCCCTGACGAATATAACTTTGTGGTGTCGAAGGGTTTGGGATCTAAAATCTGGGACGAGAGCGGTAATGAATATATTGATTACCTGCTAGGTTCAGGCCCAATGATGCTGGGTCATGCACATCCCTCTGTTACCAAGGCCTCAATGAAAGCTTTAGGCGAAGGTACTACATTTTTTACGCAAAACCGTTATGCAATTGAACTAGCCGAAGAAATTGTTAAAGCTGTTCCGTGTGCTGAGCAAGTTCGTTTCACAACTAGTGGTTCAGAAGCTACTTTTCAGGCACTAAGAGTAGCCAGAGCTAAAAGTGGTAAGGATAAAATTTTGAAATTTGAAGGGGGATATCATGGTATAAATGATTATGCTTCGATCAGCGTAACTCCAGAAAACCCCCAACCATTCCCAGCGCCATCAAAATCTATTGCAGGAATACCGCAAGCCGTTGTTGATACAGTTGTTATTGCCCCATTTAATGATATTGAAACCACTGTTGCTTTAATTGAGCAATACTCCAAAGATCTTGCAGCTGTCATAGTAGAGCCCGTTCAGCGTCTATTAGAACCTCAACCTGGATTTCTGAAAGCTCTTAGGGATGCTTGTTCTGAGAATAGTGTCATTTTGATCTTTGATGAAGTGGTTACTGGTTTCAGGCTTGCCTACGGAGGAGCCCAGGAATTTTATGGCGTAACTCCAGATTTGGCGACTGTAGGGAAAGTTGTAGGTGGTGGAATGCCCCTTGCAGCAGTCGTGGGGAGTGCAGAACTAATGAGTGTTTATGATTCAACTATTGCAAGCAGTGAAGAGTACGTGCACCAAGGAGGCACTTTAAACGGAAACCCTTTAGCCTGTGCAGCCGGACTGGCTAGCCTTAAAGAATTGAGTCAGCCAGGGGTATACGAGACGTACCATTCAAGAGGGCGTAACTTAAAAGAGGGTTTGCAAAAAATCATTGATGCGAATGGAATCTCAGGTTTTGTTTCTGGTTCTGATGTGTTTTTTGATATTTTTTTTACCGACCAACCCATAACGGATTACCGCTCAACTCTTTCCTCTGATAAACGCCTGAATGGGGTTTTTGACCGCACTTTACTGGACTACGGTGTATTTAAAAACGCGGGTAAAGTTTATGTCGGTGTTTGCCACAGTGAAAGTGATGTAGCTAATACGTTGGAAGCATTTAAACATGCAATATTAGCCGTGAAGAATGCTTTTGATTAATAGTTGGTTTCTATTATAAATTTAACAGGAGGTTTATTTTGACAATCGATGCTTTTCATGTCAGAGAGGAAGATGCAATCAGGGTTGGACATAAGCCTTTGGAAGATTTAACCCAATCACTGATTGCCAAGATGGGTGTGCCTATTGAAGACGCTGCACTGGCAGCCAATGTGCTCGTTTCAGCAGATTTGAAAGGACATGACAGCCATGGCGTATCAAACATGCTTCCTCTTTATATTAATTGGTACCGAGAAGGCCGCATCAACCCGAACCCAAACTGGAAAATCATTCGCGAGCGCCCGTCGACTGCAACAGTAGATTGCGATCGAGGACTTGGTGTCATATTAGGACCAAAAGCAATGGAAATTGCTATAGAAAAAGCAAAGGTTACTGGCATAGGAATGGTCACTTTAGCGCAAGGGCAACATATGGGAATGGCGCAATACCATGCACGCCTAGCGCTTGAACATGACATGATTGGTGTTTGTATGACTGCATCCACGTCTACTGTGCCCCCGACTTTTGGGAGAGAGGGGCGTTTGGGAACTAACCCAATATCATTTGCTGCTCCTGCTGACGTTGAGGAGCCATTTGTTTTGGATATGGCCACCAGCACAGTGGCTGTAAATAAGTTCCGTAATGCTAAGCGCATTGGGGAAAAGCTCCCACCAGGAATGATTGCAGGTCCAGATGGTGTTCCAATCATGTCTTCTGTTTTAGTTCCTGAAGAATATTTGCCATTACCACTGGGTAGCACTCGAGAAATGGGATCTCATAAAGGATATGGGCTAGCAGCAATGGTAGAGATTTTCTGCAGTGTTCTTTCAGGGTCAGGATTTGTAGCTAGAGACGGGCCTTTTCAGCATATGGTTGCTGCATACTCAATAGATGCCTTTACAGACCTGGAAATTTTCAAAAAGGATATGGATGAATTTATCAGGATGCTTAAATCCACTAAGCCCGCCATCGGGCAAGAAAGGGTGCTAGTTCCTGGTCAACCTGAGGCTGAAGAAGAAGTGGAGAGGCTAGAATATGGAATTCCTTTGCACAGGGATGTAGTGCAAACACTAAGAAACCTTTGCGCAGAATATGAAGTGGAGTGTGGAATTTAACTCAAAGCCGAGCTAAATTCTTAAAATACAGGTTCTTGCCCCCAAGTATTAGAAAACGAAACCTCTTCGACTGACTGTCGAGATTTGCGGCCATGTTTCTCAGATGGATAGCCAATAGGCACCATAGTCAAAATCACCCAGGATTCAGGGATACCCAAGGCTGATTTTATTGATTCTTCGTGATATCGATGGTTTGTTGTTAAGACACCGCCTAACCCCATGTGGTTTGCAGCTAACAGCATATTTTGCACCGCAGGGTATATGGAGCTTGGTTGGCTTAATATGCCTAGTTTGTCACCTGCAAGGGGTCTATATTCAGCGCAAACAATGATGATGACTGGAGAGTCAGAGAAGTGCAACGATAAGAAACTATTTGAATTATTATTTTGTTCATCTTTGAATTGTTCTAAGGTCTTTTGCTGGTACTCTAATGCACCTTTTAGGTAAGCATCCCCAATCAATTCCTTCTTTTCTTGGTCTCGGACTATGAGGAATCGCCACGGTTGGCGATTTCCTCCGCTTGGTGCTTGGGTAGCTGCTTCTAGGATTTTTTTAATGCTTTCAGCTGGTACGTCTTGATTTGTAAATTTCCTGATAGCTCTAGTTGTATAAATTATATCGAGAAAGTCAGTTTTATCAGGCATTTGAACCTCGAAGAGACAGTTGCTAGGAAATATACATGAGATCTTAGTTTTTTGGAGGGGCCATTGGCTTAGCAAGAAACATTAATCCTACGAATATTAACCAAGTAACCATCAAGATTATATAAGCTAAGTTATACTCTCCCGTTCGGTCGAAAATATAATTAATCCACAAAGGACCAAGAGCGCTAGACACGGTTATAAATGGCATAAACGTTCCTCTTATTGATCCAATAAACTTGCGCCCGAAATAATTTGGCCAAAGTAAAGGGTTGAGGCCAACAAAACCACCAAAGATAATGCCAAGGAACGCAGCAAATATCATCACCACAAGCGCAGGTTGAACCTCTAACGCCGACGTGATCATTTGAACATTGATCAAAACTAAAACCATCAAAGCAATTAATGTGCCGTTAGCCATAATTACTTTTCTAACATGGTATTTTTCTACAATAAATCCCCAGACGATACGCGATAAAACTGAAAAGAGCCCGTATGTGGTAAGTGCCGTAGCAGAAACACCAGCACTAAATCCAATATCCTGAAAATAAGGAACCCATGTCGAAGTAAGTCCTTGCATAGAAGGGGCCGTGATCATTGTGGCTAAAACAATCAACCAAAGTGTCCTGGATTTAGAGACTTCAGCAAGGGTAAAGCTGTGTTCTTCAGCCGCACTCACATCGCCTTTTTCTGCTCTTACTCTCCGCGCTTTAGCTTCTACCTCAGTTTCCCCATCCGGGAGAAGTCCAATATCTTCAGGTTGCCTTCTAACTAACAAGGCCAAAGGGACAAGTAGTAAGAATGATGAAACTCCCATCCATATCCAAGCCGAACGCCACCCATAAGATTCAATTAATACATAGGCGAACAGGGGATAAACAAATGCTGCCATACCTGTACCCATGCTTCCAATAGCAATTGCTCTTCCTCTGCGCCGTATGAACCATTTAGCAACAATCGCTTGCCTTAATATACCCCCACCTGAAGCTTGCCCAATTCCGCCTAAAACGCTTAAAACTAAAAAGTACTGAATCTGGTTTGATATTTGCGAAAGAAGTACGAGGCTCAGCGCATACGTAGAACCTCCAAAAACCATCAAAATCCTTGGCCATTTCTCTGTATCAGCTAAGCGTCCAAAAATCGGAGCGAGCGCACCCATTAAAAGTTGTCTCGCGGCTAAGGCGCCGAAAAATGTTGCTCTAGTCCATTCAAGATCATCAGTCATAGGAATAGCAAACACACTTAGCGCCCAAAGTGTAGGGCCAGCAGAAGCCATGCCTGCAGCAAACATTGAAACGACTATGAGCCATCCATAAAAAAATGGTACTTTTCGGGCTAGCGTTGAAGAGGGTTTAGTCATATTTAACTCGCAATTCAACAAAGGTTACAAGAAAATAGCGTTCTTAGAGTATCAAGTATCCACACTGAAAAGGTAAGCTGGCAGAATGAAGTCACCATCTAATGCGCTTGCAAAACGATTACCATTTTATTACGGATGGATCGTCACAGTTATAACGGGATTAGCTATATTTCCTACAGTAGCGTATCGACCTGGAATAATTGGTCTTTTATACCCTCCAATGGAAGATCATTTCAACTGGCCAAGATCTTCGCTAGGTGTAGCTGTTTTCATTGGGAGTGCTCTTGTAGTTGTAGCTGCTCCCATTGCTGGAAGGCTCGTTGACAAGTATGGAGCATGGCTAGTTTTGAATATTGGCACAGTGGTAATGGGGCTTTGCCTCATAGGACTTGGTTTCATATCGAGCCTCTGGGCCTTTTACTTACTCTTCGGGGTTGGATATGCAGCTTTCGCAGGCATCAACCGTGTCAGTGTCACCTCCGCAATGGCTCACTGGTTCCTGGAGCGAAGAGGGACTGCAATGGGTGTAGTCACCCTGATGCTGGGCTTAGGCTTTGTTATTATCCCACCTGTAGCTGAGAGGGTTCTCAGCACTTGGGGATGGCAAGCCTCTTGGTACACAGTCGGTTCAATTATGCTTCTCCTTGCCCTTCCACCTGGAATTTTGCTATACAGAAACGCGCCAAAGGATGTAGGGCAGTCGATAGATGGAAAGAAAGTTCAACAAGGAGAGAACGCTTCAGTAATCCAAGTTCAGGATGATGAAATTCAATGGAGTTTCTCCGAAGCAATTAGAACTAAAACACTTTGGATGTTAGTAGCTTCTGTTTCGCTGGTAGAAATGTCGAGGAACGGTGTTGGTATTCATATGATTGCTCATATGACGGAACAAGGAATGTCTCCAGCTTTTGCTGCAATTACGTTTAGCATTGCTGGCGTAACGATGGTCCCAATGAGCATTGTACTTGGGATGGTTGTAGATAAGTTTGGTGCTCGGTTTGCTTACGGTATTGCAGCAAGTTCTGTTTTGGTCATGGGCATCCTCGTGATTATTACAGACTCAAATATTATTGCTGTTCCAATCGGTATAACCATGGGTATTGGTTCCGGTGGAGTTGATATGATAATGCGCGTAATATTCGCCAATTACTTTGGAAGATCTTCTTCAGGAGCAGTAATGGGAATAGTTACCCCCTTTATCGTAATATCTTTGGGTGTAGGTGCCCTGATTTCAGGTATTTTTTATGACATCCAAGGAAGCTATTACATTATTTTCTGGAGCTGGATCTCAGTTACCGCACTGGCGATAGCTATTCTCGTGATAATACCGTCTCCAAATAAAATGAATAAACAGGCGCATAAGATGAAAAGCTAATCATCCTCTTCCAATGAAAGCTTGATCGACAGGTAAAATTGTTGCGCTAAGCAGGTTCACATTAGAAGGTAAGCTTGCAGTTACAACTACAACTTTTGCAAAATCCTCTACTTCCATCATAGGTTCTTGATTCATTTCCATACTTGGATTCTGGCGCCACTCAGTCTTTGTGTTACCGGGGTTTAAACATGATGCACTGATTCCAAAGTCTCTTCCTTCTAGAGCTGTAGACTTGGTCAGCCCAACTAAAGCATGTTTTGTGGATGTATAAGGAGCACTATTCATTCTAGGCATTTCAGCTGAAATACTGCCTATGTTAATTATTTTCCCAAGCTTTTGGTGCTTCATTATTCTCATTGCGGCTCTTGTACAAAGGAAAGGAGCAGTTAAGTTAAGATTCACAACTTTGTTCCAAGTTAGAAGGTCAATATCTTCCAAAGCTCCACCGTCAAAAACCCCAGCATTATTTATGAGGATATCTACACGGCCAAACCTCTCAACAGTTGTACTAAACAAGTTTGAAACTTCATTCTCATTTGTAACATCTGTAGGTATTACTAGTGCGTTACTTCTGTTGTTTTTTATTTGCTCTGCAACTTCGTTTAAACTTGTTACAGTACGGGCAGCCAAAACTACATTTGCGCCTGCTTCAGCTAAAGCAATCGCTATTCCTTTACCTATTCCGCTTGATGCGCCAGTGACTATAGCTGTTTGTTGGTTTAATACTTGCATGGTTACCTCACTAATGGAGCATGAAATGAAGACTAAGTTTACATGCACAATGTATAATGGGTCAGTTGGAGGGAAATATGCCATCTACAAAGAAAACCAAAACTGAGAAAAAAACTGACTCAACTGAAGAGTTTGTCGAAAAACTAGCGAAGCAAGATGTTAAGCGAAACGGCTTGAGAGTTAGATTTGGATTTGGTGGGCACCGTCGCAAGGCAGGGTAGCTTTACTGTAACTATACTTGTTTTAGATTTATCCCGTTTCTTAAAAGGAGCGTTTATGGCAATTCGCCTTATAGTTCACCTTCAAGCACTTCCTGGTAAACAAGAAGAGATGATTTCAGCCTACCGCAAGAGGGTTAAGGAAGTAAGAACTGAGTCCGGTTGTACTGAATTCAGAGCCTTTCAAGACATAGAAGACCCAGACCATATCGTCTTAATAGAAGGATGGGAAAGCCAAGAATCCCTGACTGTTCATGGATCAGCGCCTAAGGATCCCAACGCAGTAGATCCCCAATCATTGAGAACTGCTATTGGACATGAGCGCTACGAATATGAAATAGACTCGGGTTCTGCTTGATCTTTTGAAAATGAAAGTACAAGTATTACATGGCCTTGGGATGGACATGCGCGGTCTTCAAAGTATCGAGATCTTCGGACCCATGAAGCTCCCAGAGTATGATTCAAGGATCAAAAGCTTCGCTGAAGAATTGGGCATAGATGTCTCGGTTTTTCATTCCAATAATGAAGACGAGATCATAGAAGCCCTACGGAAAGCTGAAACTCAGGGATTCTCCGGAGTCCTTTTCAATCCAGCGGGGTTCATGGAAGGATATCCAAAGATCGCAAAAGCCATTGAAGCAATGGGAATTCCTGTTTACGAACTTCACAGTACCAACCCCGTTAGCAGAGGCAGGGTTTCCGACCTTCTGAAGCATTGTTCAGGTTCTATCACAGGATTCGGAATAGAAGGATATCGGATAGGCTTAAGCGCGATATTTCGAATGGGCTAAACTGCCATTTACTAAATTCAAGCCTCGCTTTTTAATTTCGGAGACGAAACCGAAAGAAGCAGTGCAGCTGCTATGAGCGCTAGTACAGCAGCAGTCCAATAAGCAGGGCCATAAGTACCTACATTATCGAAAACGAATCCGGTGAACGGAGCTCCCAAGGCTTGTGCAGCTACAATACCAGGGACGATATACCCTCTGATTGCCCCTATATGAGTTCGACCAAAGTACGTAGGCCAAATATGAACTTGCACCACGGCGTTGGTTCCTTGGCCAATCCCAAATGCAATGGCGCTAAAAAACAACACCCACTGAGAATCCACCAGGATAGTTACCAGTAACGCAACAACAGTGATCAACATTGCGTAGGTACCCACTATCCGAACGGGCATCTTTTCTACCAAAAAGCCAGCAGTTAGAATCCCGCCAAAGAACATAAAAGCATCAAGTGAGAATGAACTTGCAATTAGAGAACGGTCATACCCTCTGTCCTCCCAGAATGCCACTCTATGCACTTGTACTCCACCCATTGCAAATGAAATACACAAATAAGAAAGTAAAACCTGCCACAATGTAGTTGTTCTTAAAGCTGCCTTTCCCGTCCATGAAAATTCATCTATCACGTGAGGTTCTGGGTTTGCGTCGCCGTGCTCAGTTTCTGTTATGGGCACATCACCGTCAGGTTGTAGTCCCATATCTTCTGGTTGGCGCCTAATAAAAAACCATGTAATAGGCAGAATTACTATCAGCACGAAGATCCCTGAGGCAAACCAAGCGATCCTCCATGAAAAAAGATCGATGATTTGTTGATGAACGATAACAAATGTCATTCCACCAACACCAAAACCAGCAGCAGCAAATGAAGTTGCTCTTCCTCGTTTGCGCACAAACCATTTTTGCACTGGGACTGAGGTGAGCAAATTCCCGGGCATAGTGATTCCGCTGAGACCTATCAAAAGGAAAAGGAAAAGAAACTGCCAGATGTTTTGCACCCAACCCAAAAGCATGACCGCGACGCCTGCAAGAGTAGCAGCGCCCATAATAAGCATTCGGCTTCCATACTTATCGATTAACCGCCCTACAAACAGAGAGACAAATCCGGTAGCCAATCTTCTAACGGCAACTACCCAGCTGATTGCACCTCTTGAAATATTCAGGTCTTCACTCATTGGTTTAAGGAAAACAGCAAACGAGAAAATAGCCGTAGCTTCTACAGCGAAATTTGTTATGAACAAAGAAATGACAATCCACCATCCATAAAAAAATCGCCCTTTTTTTTCATTTTTACTCGCCATGAAGCTGATTCTACCTTAAATTAGCGAAACGGCTTTTATATTGGCCTCATTTTTCCTAAACTAATAGCACGTAAAATCTGGAGGAATTTTGAATAGTAAGGCACACATAAAATCTGCTATAGATGGTTCAGTTGCAACGATAACTTTGAATCGCCCAGAAGTTCATAACGCCATCAACTTTGAAATGTGGAACGAGATCCAGAGAGTTGTTTCATCGCTTTCGATGAATGAAGAAGTCAGAGTTGTGTTATTTCGTGGAGCTGGAGGGAAGGCTTTTTCATCAGGAGCAGATATCAAAGATTTTCCAGACCATAGGAGCACTAAAGCTCGAGCAAAAATATATGCTGAGGCGTTTGAAAGTGCGTTAGATGCAATTCAATCTATGCGTCAACCAACTATTTCGATGATTCAAGGCATATGCGCTGGTGGGGGTTGCGAGTTGGCAATGGCTACAGATATCAGGATCGCTGGTACAAATAGCGTATTTTCTATTCCTGTTGCCAAAATTGGCGTTCTTTTGGGCTACAAAGAGATGAAACGCCTAATCCAGTTAGTGGGTCCTAGCAATGCCGGATACCTTTTATTAACGGCAAATCAAATTAATGAAACACAGGCTCTGTCTATCGGGCTGGTGAATGAAGTTGTCTCTTCTGACTCTTTAGCAGAACACGTATATGACTTGGCTATTTTGATGTCTGAGTATTCACCATTAGCACAATCAGGTAATAAAAGGATTCTTGGAACTGTATTGCACGACCCTAACTTAGATGCATTAACAGAAGAGGAGCAAAATTTTCCTTTAGCTATGTTTGATACTTCTGATAGCAAGGAAGGCTATGAAGCTTTCATAGAAAAAAGAAAACCTAAATTTACAGGGCGCTGATATGAACACTATGCCTTTAGATGGCGTTACCATACTGGATTGCACCCAAGTGATGGCTGGTCCTTTTTGCACTATGCTTTTAGGGGATATGGGTGCAGAAATCATCAAAATTGAAAAACCTGATGGTGATGATTCTCGCAGGATGGGACCTCCTTTCATTGGCACGGAATCTGCGGCTTTTCTGGCCATTAACAGAAATAAAAAAAGCGTTGTACTTGATTTCAAACAAAACCATGATCTGGAAATTTTCAAAGAACTAGCAAGCAAAGCTGATATCGTCGCTGAAAATTTCAGACCCGGCACAATGGAACGCCTTGGCATAGGGTACAACCAACTCAGAACCAACCACCCAGAGCTGATATACATTTCAATCTCAGGCTTTGGCTTAACAGGTCCGTATTCTAAAAAACCTGGTTACGATCTCATTGCTCAAGGGATGTCTGGCATGATGAGCGTCACTGGCTACCCAGGGTCGCCTCCAGTTAAAACCAGTATTCCTTTAGCCGACTTAAGTGCAGGGATGTTTGCCGCTTTTGGTGCTTTATCCGCATATATTCATATGCTGAAAACAGGTGTTGGTCAGGTGGTAGATACTTCCCTTCTTGATTCTGCAATAGCTTTAACACCTTGGGAAGCAGCAGAATTTTGGGGTTCAGGAAAATCGCCTAAGCCGAAAGGGTCTGCACATCGTTTGGTTGCTCCTTATCAGGCATTCAAAAGTTCAGATGGCCATTTTAATATCGGTGTGGCGAATCAACGAAACTTTGTACGGTTGTGTGAAGCCATAGATAAGCCGGACTTAATCTTAGACTCTCGTTTCAAAGACAACCCCTCCAGAGTTAATAATTATCAGGAGCTTGAGAAAGAAATTGAACTGGTAACGTGCAAAAAAACATCAGAAGAGTGGTTAGAAATTCTAGAAAACGCAAACGTTCCTAGCGGTCCTATTTATTCCATGGAAGAGGTGTTTAATAATCAGCACGTTATTGAGAGAAGCATGGTAGAAAAGCACGAACATGCAACATTGGGTTTAGTTAATCACTTAGGAATTCCTGCGAAGTTGAGCGCAACACCTGGGAAGATTCGCACTGCCGCTCCTGTTCTTGGTCAACATACGAATGAAGTCTTAAAAAGCCTAGACCTTTAAGGCTGGTGGCTCTTACTTTTGCTTTTTTAACTTACCTTTGAGCTGCTGGAATTCACGTAGCCGCTTAGCTTTGTGAGCCCTACCAACCCAGTTAGCTGCAATGATTAATACCATACCTATGGCAAAGGCAATAGCAGTACCAAATTCCATAATAAATCCTATCCGTAGTCTAACTAACTATGACACGGTTTCCCGCTTTGTAAACATCTTTGATGTTCCATAGAGCATTCAAATCCTCTAATGGGTTACCATCTACGATCAGTACATCTGCGGGCCTGCCAACTTGCAGGACCCCAGCTCTGTTGCCGGCTGCTATAGATTCGGCAGCCAAGCTAGTTGCGGTGATCAGCGCCTCACTGTTTGATAAGCCAGCTCCATGCAAAGCGATAATTTCTTTAACAAATTCACCTGGGGGATAAGAACCCCATGGCGAATCGGATCCTGCAATCATGCGAACACCAAGCTTAGACAACCTTCTAACTGTATCCACTCTCTGTTCCAGTGTTAATTTTGAACGCTCTATAGTCGCATTTTCTTCAGGAGTTAACCAACCTCGTTCCTTTCCAATTCTGTTGAGCCTATCCACGGTAGCCTGAATAACGTGAATAGTGGGGTTAACCCATGCATTGGCTGAAGCTAGTTTTTCTGCTAAGTCATCACGATATTTATACATTCCCGTTTCATCCACAAATGCACAATGGATGATCATATCCACTCCTGAATTTAGGGAATTTGCTATACCCTCAACTGATGAACAATGGGTAGCAGTCAGTTTATTTGCTGC
>CAYMJY010000039.1:0-11929 GCA_964391355.1 uncultured Dehalococcoidia bacterium
CCGTAGTCCCTATTGTAACATTAATTGTCCAAATAATTATATTAATAAAACTATTCGGTTAATTAAATATTTGAGATTGTTTAATTTTTCATTTCTGTTCTTGCAATATCTAAAATCTTTTGAATGTCTTCACCAAAATCTGGTGAAGACATAGATTTTTCTCTGGCAGTCATCCAGTTGATGTTACCTCTATGCGTATTAATTTCCCCATTGTGAACTAAGTACCTGTAGGGATGCGCAAGCCTCCAGGAACCCAAAGTGTTGGTACTAAACCTTGAATGAACTAATGCGAAGGAGCTAACCATTTCCGGATTTGATAAATCAGTGAAAAAATCGCCTACCTGCGTTGAAATTAACAACCCTTTATAAACGATCAGTTGTGATGAAAAGCTACAGACATAAAAGTCGTCTGGTTCTTTCAAGCCCAACTTATTGATTTGACGTTCCATTAACTTCCGACTGATAAAAAGTTGCCGTTCAAACTGAGCTTGATCAAATTCATCGCTTTTGCTTTCGACAAATAAGTGCTTAATCTTTGGCTGAGATTTCCTGGCATCTTTACCTATGGCATCAGGATTTGTAGGAACATCCCGCCATCCCAAAATTGAAAGATTCTGATCGGAAATTGCCAATTCAATTTCCTTTACACATATCTCCGCTTCGTAGGAATCTTGTGGCAAAAAAACCACTCCAACCGCATAATGCCCCTTTTCAGGTAAATGGAAACCTAATTTTGATGCTTCTTTGCGCATTAGCGCATCCGGGATCTGTAATAATAGTCCCGCTCCATCACCTGTTTCTGGATCACTGCCTGCTGCTCCACGGTGAGCAAGATTTACCAAGACCTCTATCCCATTTTCAACTATTTGGTGTGAGGGTATGCCTTTTATATTGGCGACAACTCCAACGCCACAAGCATCATGTTCAAACTCGGGGCGGTAAAGCGTTTTGTGCCCAGATTGAAATAAATTCTTCACCCGTCACCTCAAAAATAAATAAACCATACGTATTCTAACGCAGAGTGAACTCGGTGAGATTAAATCATCGTGTTACACGTCTGAAGAATCGGCAGTAGCAGACTATTTTACACAGCTAATGTGTGTTCGTGCACCCTCTGTGAAATATCATTGGGGTTTAATTTGCTTTGTCTCATGATGACTTAGGTGGACTAGGTGTGAGAACATTGATCAATCAGAAGTGGCTGATTTACAGTTCTTCCTTTTACATATTTGGTATTAATCGATTTTTTATGTCTTCTAATAAACACAATTACATTCGCAACATTGCGATCATTGCTCACGTTGACCACGGAAAAACATCTCTAGTAGATGCGATGTTGAAATTCAGCAGAATTTTTAGAGATAATCAATCTGTAGGTGAATTAATTCTTGATTCTGATCCCCTAGAAAAAGAAAGGGGGATTACGATTTTAGCTAAAAACACAGGCATCGTTTATAAAGAAACCAAAATCAACATAATAGATACACCAGGGCATGTTGATTTTAGCGGTGAAGTAGAACGAGTAATGAACATGGCTGATGGCTGTTTATTATTAGTCGATGCCGTCGAAGGACCCATGCCTCAGACTAGGTACGTTTTAGGTACAGCAATGAGCCAAGGTTTAAAACCAGTCGTGGTAATTAACAAAATCGACAGACCTATGGCCCGTATTCCAGAGGTTGAACTAGAAATTCAGGACCTATTCCTAGAGATGGCAACGGATGCTGAGCAACTTGATTATCCTGTCGTCTACGCATCTGCAAAAGAAGGATATGCATATGTAAGTAATTCGAATATAGGTAGCGATATGGAGCCCTTATTTGAAACAATTTTAAATTATGTGCCAGCACCACCGATGAATAGTAATGGTCCGTTCCAAATGCTTATTGCAGCTTTAGACCATGATTCCCATTTAGGTCAAATCGCTATAGGAAGGGTTTTCCGAGGCTCTGTGCAAAAAGGCGATGACCTAGTTTGTATTTCAGGTGATGATTCGTCATTATCGGGTCGAGTTAATGCAGTTTATTCGTTTGAGAACCTTGTAAGGAAAGAGGCTTCACGAGTATATGCTGGAGACATAGTTGCTATTACTGGAATGTCTATGGTTTCCATTGGAGATACACTGACAGATCCTCAAAAACCAGATCCTTTGCCTAGAATTGCTATTGAAGAGCCCACCGTAAAAATGACTTTTGGTGTGAATACATCACCATTCGCGGGTAGAGATGGGCGATATGCAACATCAAGAATGTTATTTGAGCGATTGCAGAAAGAATTACAAACTAATGTCGCACTTAGCGTGCAGGCTACAGACAGCGCAGACGAATTTTTAGTGTCTGGTAGAGGTGAGTTGCATCTTGCAATTCTTTTAGAAAATATCAGAAGAGAAGGATTAGAACTGCAAGTTTCAAGGCCTGAGGCAGTTACTCGTATAATCGATGGTGTAAAGCAAGAACCTTATGAGCGATTAACTATCAATACCCGTGAAGAGTTTGTTGGAATTTTAACTGAAGAGCTTTCTGCACGTCTGGCTAGAATGACGAAATTGGATCAGGATAAATCAGGTGCAGCTATTCTGGAATTCGAAATTCCTACGAGAGGGTTGATAGGTTTCAGGAGCTTCTTCCTTAGGGCAGCCAGAGGTGATGGGTTAATAAACAGTGAAATTCTTGGGATGAGACCAATTAAAGGCGAGGTTAAATTCAAACGAATGGGTGCTATTACAGCTTCTGAATCAGGAATTGCTGTTACCTATGGCTTGTTAAATGCTCAAGATAAAGGAATCACTTTCATAGATGCAGGCACTGCTGTATACGAAGGAATGGTGATTGGGTTACAGAACAGGGATGGTGACTTGAACCTAAACGCTGTAAAAGAGCGTAAGCAGACTAACATGCGATCCGCTACCGCCGAAATAACACAGCGACTATCCCCAGCTTCTAAGCCATCACTTGAGGAAGCTTTGGAGTTGATTTCTCACGATGAGTTGCTAGAAATCACTCCTAAATCGCTAAGATTAAGAAAACGCATTCTTTCTGCTGATTTGCGCCATAGGAACATTCGATACCGGCTAAAAAGTAGTCAAAAATCTTAATAAAACAATAACTTACCAAAGAATAAACAACGAAAACTCATAAATAGCCTTAATAATTGCTTTTTAAAGTCATTCCAATGCCTTCACAAGTACGGCTAAGGTGACTATTGTTAGCATGTATTGGGGTAAAAACCCCTTATACAGCTAGGGTGAGTCAATCTTGGAGGTCAATGCAATGGAAGCGAACGAACACTATTGTGTGAAATGCAGGGCTGCGCGAGTGCCTAATAGCGTGTCTACGGACCCTAAGCCGACGAAGAATGGTCGAACTATGGAGAGAGGCGTCTGTCCTACTTGTGGGACTAAGACTGCTCGAATCCGTTAATAACCATCAAGCAGTATTGCTGCATGAGTAGCGCCTTTAATCGAAGCCTAACCAGGCTTCGATTCTTGGCGTTACTCGGCTTTTGAGCTTCCTAATTCAATCGGTAATAGAATTTTCAATAACAATTCGGATTCTCGTATCCAACGAGAGTGCTTCGTGCTAACAGAAACAGTTGGCACTAGGCATAGAGCTTCAAACAGATAGTGTGACTTACTCTGCTAGTAGCCAATTCGTAAGAACTAGGCAATCTAACTTTGGCTTTGTTTTGACTGTTTAACTAAAAAGTCCAGATTCCTAATGTTTTTGCTTAAGGCATATACCCCTACAGCGATTAATATAAGGGTGATACCTGCAATCAAAACGGCATTTCGGATACCTACAAAACTGGCAAGCGATGCAAGGAAGAGGCCGCCTAGAGGGATTAAGCTATATGTAATACTCCTAAGGCTAACAAGGCGTCCTCTGAAGTTATCCGGGACTAACAGATTAATCGAAGTACCGTTGGCAATACTAAATGCTGAAACAATAAAGCCGACTATTGCGGCCAAATGCAAACTGACTATTAAATTGCCAGAGGTAGCAGTGAATAGAGCAAATAGTGAAATAAATAACCCTGAAAAAACGGCAGTTAATATTAAAAATAAGCCTTTTGATTGGAGGAATGAAAACGATGCAACTGTGATTGCGCCTAATAATCCTCCTATCCCAATGACTGTAGTCAAAATCCCAACAGTACCAACTCCTCCACCTAGATACTCAACTGTAAAAGCTGGTAGAAGAATGGCAAATGATAGTCCAAAAAACCCAACAGCTAGCGAAAGTATCAATAGGTAACCAAAAACGGAATTTTTGAATACAAAGCGGAATCCTTCAAAAACTTCTTGAATTAAATTACCTCCATTCGATTTTTCTGAAGGTTTGAGGTGCACATAAAATATAGATGCGGACATTACGAGAAAACTAAAAGATGTTACAAAGAGACTTATAGCTATACCCAAAGTCGCAGTTTTATAAATTGAATTAATTGATGCTATCAAAGCACCCGCAATTCCAGGGGCATAAATTCTAGTTGAATTCCATACCATTTGATTCAGAGAAATAGCATGAGCAAACTGATCCTTAGTGACCATGAATGACCAGATTACCCTTCGAGCTGGCTGGTCAAAGCCTAAGGCCACTGCTATTAAAGAGCTGATCACAATGATTTGCCATAGTTGTACCGTGAAAAAAAAGACAATGATACCGAGTGCAGCAACCAAAATCGCCGCTGCTGTTTCTCCTGCGATAATCAAGAAACGCTGATTCCACCTATCAGCTAAAGCTCCTCCAAATAAATTTAAAATTAGCGATGGTATAGCTTGAGATGCTGCAACTAATCCTAATGAAAATACGTCACCTGTAATTTCGAATGCTGCCCATGCCAACGTAAACAAAAGCATTTGGTAACCTGAAACGCTAATTAGTAAACCAAAATAATAAAGACGATAATCTTTGTTATTAAGAACAGATAAAAATTGAGTTCTTTTGCTTATAAAAGACGACATATATTAAAAATAATTCCTAGTGAGCGCATTCAGGCTCTTCAAAATAGAACGTTCATTCAGATGCATCAAATACTATTTTCCCACCTACTATAGTTCTAGAAACCTGAGTTTCTTTAACTGCATCGATGGGTACGTCCAAAGGATTTTGATCAATGCATATGAAATCTGCAGCCTTGTTAACTTCAATGCTTCCAATGGAATCATCCATTCGCAGAATTTTTGCTGAACCCATAGTATATGCATAAAGAGTTTCAGAAATTGAGATTCTATGCTGAGGCCCTAACACACCAGCGACTTCAGTGTCGCGAGTTGCAAAGCCATAGATATTAAGCCAGGGGTCATAGTTGGTAACAGGCGAGTCAGTGCCTGCTCCTACTAAGATCCCCGAATCGATCCATGCCCTTGAAGGAGTACAGTCAGATGCACGCTGATTTCCCCAATAGGTACACATATTCCCACCTAATGCATACACGAGTGCGTGTTGTAGAGTAACTCCAAGCCCCAAATCTTTGGTTCTTTGAATAGAACCCTCAACAGGAGAAAATGCATGCTCTAGAGCATTTCCACCCACTCCAATGCCAGAGGTTGAATCAGCTTTTTCAAAAGCCTCTAGCACCATTTGCATAGCCGCATCTCCGACAACGTGTACTCCAACTTTCCATCCGATGTCCTGAGCCTGGCTTATTATGTCAAAAAGGTTGTCTTGGCTTGTTAGAGGTAGACCTCTAAATTTTGAATTGTTTGCGTACGGTTCGAAAAAGTAACCACCTTCGACTCCACCATCTATACCAACTTTCAAACCCCAAACTTGAAGCCAGTTGTTTGAAAAGCTTGAATATTCACCTAAACCATCTATCCACTCTCTTCTCTCAGTCGGGTTTTTACTAAGATCGACTCTGAGCAACATACTCGCTCGCATTGATTCAAGTTCAGGGATAACAGATGTGAATGCTGAGACTTCCGGTTCAGTTAAAGCTGGATCTCTCACAGCAGTAATACCGCTTTGATTGTATTTTGCAATGCCGTTTCTAAGAGCGGATTTTCGATCTAAATCTGTAGGTTGTGGGAGCATCCGTGAAAGTTTCATGAACGCTGGGCGTTCTAAAAGCATGCCAGTCAAATGACCGCCTGAGTCTCTTACATACTCTCCTCCTTCAGGGTTTGGGTCACTCTCACTGATTCCAGCCATTTTCAAACCTATACTATTTGTAACTACTACGTGACCACCTCTGGGTAAATAGACCGGATTATGAGGTGATACTTTGTCGATTTCTCTGGCTGTGGGTAATCTACGCTCTATTAGCTTAGTTTCATGCCAACGTGACGAACATAGAACCCATTCCCCTGGGTTAGATTGATCAACCCGTGATTCAATTAATGTTAGTATTTCTTCTATTGAGCGGGCACTATCTAATTGGAGGCGTTCCCAGCCTAGAGCAGTACTTAGAAAGTGATTATGCGAGTCTACTAAGCCCGGCATCACATAAGATCCATTCAAGTTAAAAATTTTTGCATTTGACGACATTTTACTTATAGAATCATTGTTACCTAGAGCAACGATGGAACCGTTGCGTACAGCTATTGCCGTAATATCACGGTCAAGTAACGCGTTTCCATTCATGGTGATGATTCCAGAAGCATTTAGAAATATACTATCTGGGCTAAAATCATTAGTTATTTGCAAAACACACACCTCTTTTAACTTATTTTATGTTCCGAACATAAATCGCTCAAATTAGTCATGTTCTAATACGGTGCTTCTAGCCTATTTGGGGGAGTAGAATAACTCAACCAGATAAAGGGAGTGCAAAATTTTTACTAAAAAACTTTCAAACCTCTCATTTAGCTTTTCAGTGATTAGGCGCTTTGGATATTTGATAGTAATTGATGGATTATTAGTTGCTTTATCTTTCTACATTGCACTACCAGCTCGTTTTGCAGGCCGTCCTCCACAACAGTGGCTCGACGGTCTTTTTGCTTTATTACCTCTAGCCATTTTAGTATTCTTGGTAACTAATTTTGCCTTTGGTTTGTACAATCGTATTTGGCGGTACGCAACTACAAAAGAGTTTGTGCCGGTGTCATTATCTGCTGCTGTGGCAACAATCATCCTTGCTGGAATTGACTTAGTTTACCCAGGAGTTCGGCCGCTACCTTTGGGCACAATCTTCCTGGCTGGGTTTTTCGCATTAACGGGCTTTTTGCTGGCTCGGTATGGTCCGTCTATTTTAAGTAACCTGACCCGAACATCTATGGAAAGTACGAGTAAGGTTCTAATAGTAGGTGCAGGTCAGGCTGGGCACATGCTGGGAGCAGCTATTCAAGATAATTTGAAAGGACAGTACCAACTTATCGGCTATATCGATGATGATCCATCTAAAAAAGGAATGCGTGCCCGAGGGGTATCTGTGTTAGGGGATAGAAGACTAATCCCTCAAGTTGTTGATCAATTCTCAGTTGACTTAATAGCAATAGCTATGATCAATATAGACGATTCCGACTTCCGAGAAATCCTTGAATTATGCGAGAGTACAAACGCAGCAATTAAATCTATTCCAAGTTTATTATCTTTTGCTGAGGGACAAAATTCAGGCCTCCCCTTGCGTGATGTTACTGCTGAGGATCTGTTAGGGCGGGGCCAGGCTGTAATAGACCAGAAAGCATGCAGCGGAATCATTCAGGGAAAGGTGATTTTAGTAACTGGAGCGGCGGGATCTATAGGGGCAGAGCTCTGCCTTCAAGTTGCTGATCTGAATCCTGAGAAGATTATTGCGTTAGACAATAATGAGTCAGGATTATTCGATCTACAAAATACTTTTAAAAATCAAAAAAACCTAACGCTAGTACCTTTAGTTGCAGATATAACTGATAAAAATACAATCGATTCTGTTTTCAAAAATTATCAACCTGTCGTTGTATTTCATGCTGCGGCATACAAGCATGTCCCTCTAATGCAGGTATATCCGCATCAAGCAATTCGAGTGAACGTTTTAGGTACGATCATAATAGCCGATGCTGCAAAGAAATATGGCACAGAAATTTTCGTAATGGTTTCAACAGATAAAGCTGTTGAACCATCAAGTGTGATGGGGGCAACGAAACGCCTTGCTGAGATGGTCGTACTTCAAAGTAAAACCGAAACTGTATCTAAATTTTCAGCTGTACGCTTTGGGAATGTCCTTAGATCACGAGGGAGTGTTGTACCAACATTTGAAAAACAAATTGATAGCGGGGGTCCAGTTACTGTCACACATAAAGATATGGAAAGATACTTCATGAGCATTTCAGAAGCTGTACGGTTAATGATTCAAGCAGCTGCAAACGCCAACGGAGGAGAATTGTTCATGTTGGATATGGGAGACCCGATAAGTATTGATCAATTAGCACATCGCTTGATTCGGTTAAGAGGATTGAGACCTGGAGTAGATATAGCTGTAGAGTATGTAGGAAAACGACCAGGTGAGAAGGTGTATGAAAAATTAATTGGTGATACAGAGGAATTGATCCCTACTTCTCATCAATCAGTATTTCGTGTTGAGTCAACCTACACTAAGGTTGATGCTAAAGAATTAAATATACTTTTGGATTCCCTGAAAGAGGATGACCAAAGCCACGCTATAAATTTGCTGCAAACCCTCACAAATTCATCATTTGAGAATCGCTCATAATACTGGGCGATGATCCAAAAGCCCTCTGGAAACTTGGAAAACATGCCCTACATTTAAAACTGTACTTTCCTCAAATGGCCTACCAGCAAATTGAATACCGATTGGCATTCCATCATTGCTGAATCCGGAAGGTACCGAAATGGCAGGCATTCCAGTTTCATTATAAGGTGCCCAATAATTTGGAGCCTGGAGCAGAGCAAGTAAGTCAAAATTAAACGGACCGGCAGGCGCAGATTGTGAAGGTGTAGCTACGATGTCCACTTCCTTGAGAGTTTCTGTAAATTCATCTCTTATAACAGAGCGAGCCCTGAGCGCACGTTGATAATCTGCAGAGGTATATGTTCCTCCTAGAATAAAACTTCCGCGAACGCTCTCACCATAATTTTCAGGTTGGCTAATTAAATTTTCTCTGTGATAAGAAAATGCCTCAGCAATCATAATTAGGGTGTTAGCGGTCGTTGCATATGCCAAGCTAGGTATTTCGACCTCGACAATTACGGCTCCGAGTTCCTTAAGTAATACTAAGGCAGAATCAAATGAAGCTCTTACTTCAGGGTCAGTCCCCACTGATGGTGAGTCTATATAATGATTTGGGACTCCAATTTTTAAACCTTTTAGACTCCTATTAAGGTTTTCTCTGTAATCTGGAACTTCAATGTTGACAGAAGTTCTATCTCGAGAATCATGACCCGCAAATGTTTGAAGCATTATCGCTGCATCTTCAACAGTCCATGTCATCGGGCCACAATGGTCTAGAGACCATGCTAGAGGAAGTACACCACGACGACTGACGCGGCCATAAGTAGGCTTTAAACCAACAATCCCGCAAAAGGCAGCAGGAATTCTGATAGAACCACCTGTGTCAGACCCCAGCGCTCCCATACATAGACCAGCTGCCACTGCAGTTCCCGAGCCACTAGAAGATCCACCAGGTTGCCGGTCAAGGTTCCACGGGTTTCGGGAAATTTCAAAAATACTTGTATCTGGACCTCCCAGTGCAAATTCCCACATTGAGAGCTTTCCCAATGTAATAGCTCCGGCATTTTTCAATTTTGCAACAACAGTTGAATCTTCCGTAGGAACCCTGTTTTCAAGCACTTTCGACTGACCTGTAGTTCTTATATCTTTAGTATCGTATAAGTCCTTTACCCCGATAGGAATTCCATGCATCGGACCCTTATAAGCTCCATTGTTGATGTCTTTTTCAGCTGAAATTGCTTCATTAATGGCTTCATCTTTCAACAAAGTAACGTAAGACTTTAGACTGCTGTCCAAAGTTTCTATTCGATCGAGAAAAGACTCGGTAAGTGCAACGGGGGATAAGTCTTTGCTTGCTATGAGCTTGCTTGATTCTGCAATTGTCAAAAAATGTAAAGGACTGGGCATCATTATTCCTCTTTAATTAACTAAAAAAAACTTAGGTATTCGGGTACTTACCTGCTATAAATTGATTGGCAGGTTCATGATCCTTAAAGTCTGCTTCATAAAGCTGCTTTAAAGTATCCCTGTAAAGTTTGAAATATGGAGATAGTCGGCTGATTTCATCACTTGATAAGTTCAGACCCGCGTGTTTGAGAATGGTTTCGAATGACTCACTCATTTAAGGACCTCCGTATTTGTTGAGGATAGGCCTAACAAAGAAACAGGTCAACGGCAAACTGTATAGCTAGTTTTTTTAAGGAAGTTTTATGGACAATCAAGAATTAACCTTCGTTCCAGCCCATCAGCTTGCTCGTTTAATCACCGATCGACAAATTTCATCTGTAGAGTTGACAGAGTTTTTCCTGAGAAGAATTGAGCAAATCAACCCTATTATCAATTCCTACCTGACAGTTGATGGTGACCAAGCATTGCTTCATGCTTCTCAGGCAGATCAGCTTGTTGAAGAAAAAATAAAAAGCGGTCCGTTTCATGGAGTTCCAATTGGCATCAAGGATTTAACAGAAACCGCAGGTTTGAGAACTACCTTTGGGTCCAAAATTTATGAAGACTATATACCTACAGAAGACGATCTAACTGCATCAAGAATTCGCAAGTCTGGTGCGATCATTCTGGGCAAAACTAACACCCCAGAATTTGGGCATTCAGCGACTACAGAGAATATGTTGGGCGACGCATGTAGAAACCCATGGGATATTTCAAAAACATCAGGTGGTTCTTCGGGTGGAGCTACGGCTGGACTCGCTTCGGGATTACACCCTATTGCAACCGGTAGCGACGGTGGCGGTTCAATAAGAATCCCCGCTAGCTTTTGTGGAGTTTTTGGAATCAAGCCTACCCAAAGCCGTGTTGCTCGTAACTACCACCCTCCTGGTGGTTGGAGGATGTTTTCTCAAAACGGTCCATTATCGAACAGTGTCATAGATGCAGCTATTTTATTAGAAGTGATGGCCGGTCCAGATGAGTCAGACCCTTTGACGATAAAAGAAAATGCACCAAATTTTACTGAAGGCTTGAAAAAAGGAGTGAAGGGTTTAAAGGTAGGCTGGAGCCCTGATTTTGGTGGTGCTCCAGTAGAAAAGGAAGTTCATGAAATCACCTCAACTGCGGTACAAGTTTTTAGCGAACTTGGAGCAGAAGTCGAAGAAGTAAATTTGGACCTCGATCATGAATTAATTCTTCGAACTTTTGATACAATTTGGATAAGCGATCAAGTCGCAAATTTTGGCAAGTATATTGACTCCTATTCAGAGATCTTAAGCTCCACATTTTTACGAGAATTAAAGCGCGGTACCGGCTGGACAGCTTCGCAATTGGCATTAGCGCTAAGAGAACTGGAATGGCATAAGCATCGAATAAACAACATCGTGACTGCTTACGACGTATTAATAACGCCTACCACTGCCACTACGGCATTTAAAGTCGGAGAGCGACCGTCTAAAATTAACGGCATAGAAGTGCCCCCGTGGTTTGGTTTCACACCTTTTAGCTACCCCTTTAATATGAGCGGGCATCCGGCTGCGAATGTACCCTGTGGCTTCAGTAATGAAGGTATGCCTGTGGGTTTGCAAATAACCGGACATAAGTGGCAAGAATCTAAGGTATTGCGTGTTTGTCACGCATTTGAAAGGGCTAAGCCATGGTCAGGCGTACGTCCTGAAATATCCTAGAAGATGTTTTGGAAAATGAATTCTCGTTGTTTGCATTAGATTTATTCGGGAGGTCGTTGACCCCAATGAACCTCTTCCCTATGCTTTAACGTGTTTGATAAAAATTGAATAAGGCAACGTAGCTCAGCGGCAGAGCGGGGTCTTCATAAGGCCTAGGTCACAGGTTCGAATCCTGTCGTTGCCACCAT
>CAYMJY010000040.1:0-11902 GCA_964391355.1 uncultured Dehalococcoidia bacterium
AAAAATGACAACAATTTTTCAGTATCATAACAACGGTGCAGAAAAAGAAATCCGACGTAGGGTTCTCGAAGAAGGTCCTGTCAGGTTTGATCAGTTTATGGAAATTGCTCTTTACTGGCCAGATGGTGGATATTACAGAACCGGTATTCCCACTGGGTTCGAGGGAGATTTTTTCACGTCACCGTATGCACATCCTGCTTTTGGTGCACTGCTAGCCCAAAAGTTTTTTCAAATGTGGGAAGAGCTGAATCGGCCGAGTGTATTTTGGGTTATTGAACTAGGTGCTGGATCAGGAAAATTAGCAAAAGATATTGTTGAGTACTCCAAAAATTTAAGTGACGGTTTTGCAAAGGCACTGTTTTACGTCGGACTTGACTACAGAAAACCCAAGAACCTTGATGAACCCATCGACTGGATCATCGCAAACTCATTACCGTTCAGTGGATTTTCTGGGGTTATTCTTGCCAATGAACTTGTTGACGCAATGCCTGTTAGAAGGGCTGTCCAGGCTAGTGGTCGTTTGTTGGAAATATATGTTGACATAGCAGAGAGTGGTGACTTTGTTGAGACTTATATAGAAGATGAGCAAGGAGAGTTAAAACAAAGACTAGACTACCTAGGGATCAACCTAATTGAAGGCCATATTGCAGAATTCAATTTAGGAGTAAGCGACCTTATGCGCTCATTATATAGTTTGTTGCAAAAGGGCTTTGTCCTTTTGATTGATTATGGTCATTTAGCACAGGAATACTACTCTCCAACTCGTTCCAAAGGGACCCTGCGGTGTTATTCCCAACATACCGTCAATGCAAATCCTTATATAAAAGTAGGCCATCAGGATATTGGTGCACACGTCGAGTTTACTTCACTGCGTAGCGCAGCTTTAAGTTCAGGGTTTTCGATTCGAGAATTTTCTAGCCAGGCATCTTTTCTTAGTAAACTGGGAATTGATCTACACAGATTAGAAATTAGCAACCGAACGGACTTAACCCTACCGAAAAAGCGCTCACATCTAGCTGCAATTGATTCCTTGGTTGATACTACAGGGCTTGGAGGATTCAAAGTTTTGCTGCTTAGCAAATAGTTCGATTTATGTTTCTAAATTGCGCTATTTAGTGTGAGGGATGTACTCTTGTTGTTTTGAAAATACAAGTGGGATTATTTGTTGCCTTTCCATTCATTTTCCCTCAAGCTAAACTTCTGGATTTTCCCTGTAGCAGTCTTTGGCAGTTCACAAAATTCCACATGCTTTGGAGCCTTAAAGTGAGCAATTTTCTTCTTACAAAATTCGATAATAGTTTCTTCTTTCATTGCTGAACCTAACTTGAGCGTAACAAATGCTTTGGGTACTTCGCCCCAATAACTGTCAGGAGTGGCCACAACTGCTACTTCTAAAACATCTGGATGTTCCATAATGACGCTTTCTACTTCCTGTGAGGAAATGTTTTCACCACCAGAAATGATGACGTCCTTTATTCGGTCTTTTATTTCGATTTGCCCATCAGGATGCATTACACCTAAGTCTCCTGAGTGAAACCATCCATCTCTAAAAGATTCTCGTGTTGCAGCCTCATCTTTGAAGTATCCTGACATCACTCCGTTAGAACGCATGACGATTTCACCAACAGACTCCCCATCTGCAGGAACTTCTTTGCCATTTGGATCGAAGACTTTTAAGCCATTTTGTGTATGAATATACGGAAAACCCTGCTTTGACTTATCCGCAATTCCACCAGCTGTGTTGAAATGTTGAGGTACGTTCAGGGTGTATGGGCCAAATGTTTCAGTAAGTCCATATACATGCATTATTTCTGCACCCATAGCTTCTATTTTTTTTATCACTTGAGGCGCAGGTGGGGCACCGCCAGTTGCTATTGTCATTCCTGATAGATTCTGGGAATCTGCATCCTGGTAAGAGTACATTCTGATCAAGACCGTAGGAGCTGCACACATATGAGTTGCGCTATGTTTATTTATCAAATCGAACATTTCTTTAGGATCTATAGTGCGTATACATATATGAGTTCCTCCAACTGCCGTCACCGCCCAAGTGTTACACCATCCATTGCAGTGAAACATTGGTAATGTCCACAAATATTTTGATTGAGAATTAAGGGAAGTCTCAATAATCTCGCCAAGTGCATTAAGGTAAGCTCCCCTTGCGTGAATTTGAACACCTTTCGGAGAACCAGTGGTTCCAGAGGTGTAATTGATGGAAATTGTGTCCAATTCACTTTCGATGTTAGCTCTATGTGTTTCATCGGAAGAATCTGCAATAAAAGCTTCGTATTCCACGCTTGGAATAGAATCATCAAATGGAAAATTATCTACAACTTGAACCAATGTTTTTATTTGGGGCATGCGTTCTTTTATTTCTTTAACTACAGAAGAGAATTCAGAATCAAACACAAGTAATTTAGCGCCTGAATGATTAATAATATATTCAATTTCCACAGAGGAGAGTCGAGTGTTTATTGGAACCAAAATCGCCCCAATGCCTAAAGGACCGAAATGACCCTCAATCATTTGAGGGACATTTGGCAGTAAATAGGCGACTCTATCACCCTTTTGGATTCCTGTTTTCTTTAACGCCCCACTAAGTTGGTTAACACGTTCTCTAAACCGTGCATAAGAGTAAGAATGGTCCTTATAAACAATCGCTTCCTTGTCAGGGTAAATTTTCGATATACGCTCAAGAAAACTGAAAGGATCCAATGGTTGATAAAAAACCGAATGATCCATGTGAAGACCCCTTACTAATTCCAAACATTAGTACTAGCTGGTGGCGTCTAGAACCGCAAGTAATTCTTCTGGTGTCGGGAGTACGCCGGGCTCGTAAGCACTAACCCATTTAACTATTCCTTGCTTGTCTATTACTACTGCAGCTCGACGAGCGGTTCCTGATTCCGAATTCAACAATCCATACAGGGATAATACGGCTCCCTGGGGATGAAAGTCGGATAGGATCGGATACTTGATACCGCCCAATGTCGTAGCCCATGCCCTCAAGGAAGGGATAGGATCTGAACTTAAGCCCAATACTTGGGCTTCCTTCTCTTCAAATCGCCCGATTGAGCGGTGTAAAGAGGAGGTTTGGTTCGTTCAGCCTCCAGTAAAAGCAGCAGGAAAAAGTGAAAGCACTACTGTTTTTTCACCCTTAAAACTGCCTAAATTCACTTCAGAACCATCATGGGCACGTAGCGTAAAATCAGGTGCTATTTGGCCAACTTCAATCACTATATTCACCTACCATTATTTTGAGTGAGCATAAATTACGTAATGGTTAAGGTAAAGTGCTAATCCGTTGCATTTAGTGGTTCCCATCTTAAATCAGGGAATCGTGCAGCTTTAGCCTCATCAAGGCGTGAGATTGGAGTGTTGTAAGGAGCGTTGGATAAATAATCAGAATCGTTTGATGCTTCTTGATCAATGCGAAACAATGCATCAACAAAAGCGTCTAATGTTTCTTTCGATTCTGTTTCTGTTGGCTCGATCATAAGTGCTTCGTCTACTACCAGCGGGAAATACATAGTTGGGGCATGAAACCCAAAATCTAACAACCTTTTCGAAACATCCAAGGCTCGTGCACCTTTGCGTTTTTTAGCCGAAAATACCACTTCATGCATCACATGCCTATCATGCTCTAAATCAAACAATGGTTTCAACTTTGCCAGAAGGTAATTGGCATTTAGAACTGCGTTGTCAGTAACTTCTTTGAGGCCTGATGCTCCCATGATAGAAATATAAGTGAACGCTCTAACTAGCACTAAGAAATTCCCATGCCACGCTCCGACTTGGCCGATACTCTTTTCCGGTTTTTTGATTGAGTAAACCCCATCTTTTTCAACAACAATAGGAGAGGGCAAGAACGGAGCTAAGGTTTCATTTACACATACTGGTCCGGCACCTGGTCCACCACCACCGTGTGGGGTAGTGAAAGTTTTGTGCAGATTAAAATGCACTATGTCGAAACCAAGTCGCGAAATTTGAAGCCTTCCTAGCAAAGCGTTCATATTTGCTCCATCTGCGTAAACCAATCCACCTGCATCATGAACAATTTTGCACATTTCTTCTGCGTTAACGTCGAACAAACCCAGTGTGGTGGGTTGGGTGAACATTACTCCTGCTAATTGAGAATCGGCTTCCTTCCTAATAGCATCCAAATCAATGTTTCCATCAGGACCAGAGGGAATAGATACGACATCAAAACCACCCATAGCGGCTGATGCAGGATTAGTGCCATGGGCTGTATCAGGAATCAAAATCTTTGATCGATGGGATTCACCTCTCGCTTTGAGGCAAGCTCTGATCATTAAGATGCCGCAAAGTTCTCCATGTGCACCAGCAAGTGGAGCCAAACTTGCTGCTTTCATTCCAGTTACTTCAATTAAAGCAGATTGGAGATAATGCATTAGTGCGAGTGAACCCTGAGATTGAGATTCGGATTGAGCGGGGTGCAGTTCAGAAAAACCCTGCAAAGAGGCCATAGCCTCATTGATTCGAGGGTTATATTTCATTGTGCAACTTCCAAGCGGGTAAAAATTAGTGTCGACGGAAAAATTCAACTGGCTGAGGTTAGTAAAATATCTTACTACTTCTCCCTCTGTTACCTCTGGCAATTGTAAATCTCTTCGGAGAAGGTGTGAATCAGGCAAATTTTGCGCTGGTACATCAGATTCCGGCAGAGTCACACCAGTTCTTCCTTCGACGCTTCTATCCATCAAGAGACGTCGCACATTCAATGTTGATAATTCTTTGGATGAACCGTTTATCACTGTTAACTCAACTCCCTTAATGCTGCTACTAACAAATCAATTTTTTTTCGAGAATTGACTTCAGTTACGCAAAAAAGAACTCCATTTGTAAACGACTCACTTACATCGGCACCGCCCACAATTCCATGGTTTTCAAGATGTTTATTAACATCTGAATATGGAACAGGGCATCTAACAACAAACTCCTGAAAGAAAACCCTTTCTAAGTCGACCGAAAAACCAGGAATTTGAGCGATTTGTGATGCAGCATAATGTGACTTCTGATACGTTAGTTCAGCTAAATGCCTGAGTCCGTTTTTGCCCATCAATGCTGTCCACACTGTCGCCCAAAGGCCTATGAGCGCAGTGCTTGTACAGATATTCGAAGTTGCTCGCTCACGCCTAATGTGCTGTTCCCTAGGCTGAAGAGTTAGTACATATCCAGTTCTACCTTCAGTATCGATAGTTTTCCCTACAATTCGACCTGGCAACTGCCGAAGGTAATCTTTTTTGGTAGCGAATAGTCCTACAAACGGACCACCAAAAGATGGAGGTATCCCTAGTGCCTGCCCCTCACCTGTAGCTATATCCACACCCATAGACCCAGGAGATCTGAACATTGCGCAAGCAACTGGATCACTTGAGGCACATAATAATGCTCCGTAACTATGGACCTTTTCTGCGAGCACTTCCAAGTTGTGTACCTGCCCCCAGTAGTTCGGGTACTGTACCAACAAACACGCAGTTTCTTGATCCAGGTGTGTGTCCTCCCCACCTTCATCGATAATGTAGATTTCAATTCCTTGGGGGGCTGTATAAGTTTGTACAACCTCGACATATTTGGGATTCACCGAATTTAGGACGGCGACGCGATATCGCTTGGTTATTCTGCAAGCCATCAACGCAGCTTCTGCTAAAGCGGTAGCACCATCGTACATTCCAGCGTTGGCAACCTCCATGCCCAAAATCTGAGCAGTAATTGTTTGGAATTCATATGTTCCTTGCAACGTACCTTGAGAAACTTCAGGCTGATAAGGAGTATATGAAGTAAGGAACTCACCTCTTGTTATTAGTGAAGGGACTACGGCAGGAACGAAGTGCCTATATACTCCAGCACCTAAAAAGCTTGAATCAGCGGAAACCTGAAAATTACTCTCAGCCAGCTCATTAAGCTTAGACTTGATTTCCATTTCTGATAAAGGGTCGCCGATATTAAGCGCGGGGTTTCGGTAATTTTCAGGAATATCCAAAAATAATTCATCCACACTATCAGCGTTAATTGCTTCAAGCATTTGTGAACGATCACTATCTGTATTGGGTATGTACGGTTGATTAAACTGGGCTTTTGTCACTTTTATTCTTATGAAATTATATTTATATATGAATCGGGATTCAGTAAGGATTCTAATTCTTCTGGGTTTTTCAGTCTAACCTTTATGAGCCAACCACGCTCATACGGATCTTCATTTAAAATTTCAGGGCTGGAAAGAACCTCCTCGTTAACTGCGAGGACTTCTACTGATGCTGGTACATATAGATCAGATACCGCTTTAACAGACTCTATTTCTCCCATTTTATCGAATTGAGATAAATTGGAACCAACGCTAGGCAATTCTATAAAAACTACATCACCTAATTGTTCCTGAGCAAAGTCGCTGACGCCAACTTTTGCTGTTCCCTCATCATCAAGCGCTATCCACTCATGATCTTTTGAATATTTTCGATCTTCAGGCACATTCATAATTTATAATTGCCTCTTATAGAAAGGTAAATCTACTATTTCGATTCCGACGGAATGATCCCTTACGACCACATTGAGCTTATGCCCTATTTGAGTGTCGGCATATCGAACATAGCCGAGCCCTATATTAGTGTCAAGGGAAGGAGAATAGCCCCCACTACTAACTTCTCCGACAGGTCCTTCCTCGGTAGTGATCAAACAATGAGGACGAGGCACGGGCCCTCTTGATGAAGTTTTAAAACCGACCAGTTTTCTCAAATAAGGGTTTTTCATAAAGGATTTTATTGATTCTGAACCACAGAAATGAGAACCCTCAAGAGTCAAAAATTTCTGCAGCCCAGCTTCTATAGGATTGGTGTTTTCATCAATGTCATTACCATGGAGCAACAGCCCAGCTTCAAGTCTAAGGACGTCACGAGCTGCCAAACCACAAGGGACAACTCCATGATCAATGAGGGCTTCCCAAATTGTGATTGACTGAGAAGAATCTGGCATTATTTCAATCCCATCTTCTCCTGTGTATCCGGTTCTCGCTATCCACAAACTTTGATTTTGGAATCCCACTTCTCTTATTCTGAATGGTTTAATACCGGAAATATCATAATTAAAAATTGAACTGGCACTTTGAATAGCTTTTGGACCTTGCATAGCAATCATTGAGACATTCTGTGTAATATTGGCTATAGAAGATTGTGGGTAGCTCGAATTCCTCCATTGAGTGATCCATTCTAGAACTTTGTCTGAATTTGATGCATTAGCCACTACTAAAAATTTATTCTCACCAAGTCGATAAACTACTCCATCATCTATAATCCCGCCTGTTTCATTGCAAAAAACACCATAACGTGCTCGACCAATCGGCATTGAAATATTCAAGTCTGCAGAGTGAACCCAATTCAACAATTCTCTCGAATCAAGCCCTTCAACTAAAAACCTTCCCATATGAGAAACGTCAAAAATCCCGACATGATTACGAACAGCACTTACTTCTGATAGTGCTCCTTTGTACTGAACTGGCATGGACCAACCAGCAAATGGAACTAATCGAGAATTAAGTTTGGTGTGCGCTGCGAATAAGGGAGTTTTAAGTAAACTGGTTTCCATCAATTTCATTGTAGCCTAAAGATTTCAACTCAGGCTAGAATATTAGTATGACAAATACACCACGTAATTATTGGATGATGTCTGTAACACCTTCATATTTTGAAGTCGTGCGAGAGAAAAACCTTACAATTGCAGGACTTACAAAGGCACATAAAAAACGTGTACAGCGAATGGAAATTGGTGACCGGTTAATCTATTTCATATCCGGAGTGTTGGTTTTCCCAGGAATAGTCACCATCACCGATACATACTTTGTGGATGAAAATGAGCTTTTCCCAGAAACCTCAGATGGTGAGCTTTTCCCCTACAGGATCCGCACAAAGAAAGACTATCTGTTGCCTGAAGACAGAAGGATTGATGCTCGCCTTATAGCTCCGCGTTTGGAGTATTTAAGAAAATGGTCACCTGAGAAATGGCCTTTAGCATTCCAAGGGCTTTTGCATTTGGTACCAAAGGCGGATTTCCTTCTTCTTGAGACTGAAATTAAAAGAGCTCGTCGCAAAAAAAGACCTTTGCACCCCATAGGCAAATTAGAACCTAAAGGCGAAGATTACGATTGTGAGTTTGATCGAATGGCCTCAAAGGTTTATTAGTATGTCCGTTAAAATAGACTTATCAGGAACAAGTGCAGTAGTTTTCGGAGTTGCTAATCATCGATCGATAGCATGGGCTATTGCTGAATCCCTCTATGCTGCTGGTGCTGATTTGACCATAACTTACCAAAATGAACGAATGGGTAAGACTGCCCTAGATTTAATTAAAGGGTTGGATAGAGCACAAGGTATTGAGTGTGATGTTCTAGACCAGAAAATGGTTAACACTGTTATCGAGAAAGCCGCTAAACGTGCTCCTTTGAAAACAGTAGTTCATGCTGTGGCTTTCGCTAACCGAGACGATTTGGTACCTGGTGTATTTGCGTCAACTGAGTTGGAAGGATTTCGATTAGCCTTAGAGGTCAGCGCTTATTCACTATTACCAATTGCCCGTAGTGCATCTAATTCAATGGACAATGGGGGCAGTATTATTACCTTGTCGTTTCATGCCGCTGAAAAAGTTTATCCGGGATATAACATTATGGGTGTTGCCAAAGCAGCTTTGGAAAATGAAGTTCGACAACTGGCATCAGAATTGGGCACTCAAAACATCAGAGTTAATGCTATCTCAGCCGGGCCCCTTAATACATTGGCGGGAAGAGGAATAGGGGGCTTTACTGAAATGCAGGAAATCCATGCGTCGAAAGCTCCACTTAAAAGAAATATCACTCATGAAGAAGTCGGTAATACGGCATTATTTTTATCAAGCCATCTGTCATCAGGAATTACAGGTGAGGTAATCTACGTTGATGCTGGATACAACGTCATGGGTGTCTAAACCTCTTCAGGTTCGTAATTATTTAGAATTATGAAAATAGGCAGTTTATTAAATCTGGGAGTCACATTTGAGTCTCTGAGGCATAGAGACTTTCGGTTTTTATTTGCCACAAGCTTTTTATCTGCATCAGCAAGAAACCTTCAAACGATTTCGCTTGGATGGTTAACATATGATTTAACTGGGAGTGGAATACTTTTAGGGACTGTTATTTTTATCTACCAAATCCCATTTTTCATATTCACGATCCCTTTAGGCGTTCTAACTGACCGTGTAAATCGAAAAACGCTCTTAATGTACAGTCAATTTTCGATGGCATTAGTGGCTATTGCCCTGGCAATTGATATTGCACTGGGCACAGTAGAGCCCTGGCATCTTATGGTGTTTGCATTAATTTCAGGAATAGAAAACACGTTAATTCACATAGTTAGGGTAGTACTGGTGCCTAGGGTTGTTCCACCTGAGTCTCTATTTAATGCAATCACGGTTAATGCTATGGGCTACTTCGTATCTAGGGTTACTGCACCAGCGATTGGTGGATTTTTAATTCTTTTTATTGGGGTGGCAGGGAACTTCGGGATTCAGGCACTTCTATTAATCGCTGTTGCGTTTTCCACTATGCCTTTGCGGGTAGGTCGAGCACTTCAAGACGAGAAAACTGATTTTACTTACTCAGGATCTTTGGTTTCCCATACTAAAAGATCAATCAGTTTTATTTTTTCAAATCCGCTAATAAGGATATTGTTCATTTTTCAATACACCATCTCATTTTTTGCTTTGCCTTCTTTCTTCAATTTCATGCCAATATGGTCTACGGATATTCTAAAAGGAGATGCAGGAATCCTCGGGGTTTTATATGGGTCCATAGCTGTAGGTTCCATTATTGGAACATTAGCAATGGCTCGGTCAGGGAAAACAACCTTCCATGGATTATGGCTAATAATTTTGGCAATTCTATTACCCATTGTTCTAATTCTGTTTAGCCAGATTCCTAGTTTTTACGTTTCATTGAGTTTATTAGTTCTCATTGGGGGAATTCAGATAGGCTTCCAAACTATTACTCTGACTCGAATTCAGACTTCGGTGCCTGATAGTTTGCAAGGCACAGTGATTTCACTTTATAACCTTGAGGCAGGAGCGTTAGCATTTGGCACTCTTCTAATGGGATTCATTGTTGAATACAGCGGTATTCAAGCTGCTTTCGTAATTATGAATTTCCCCTTACTATTTATAGCGTTGGTTGTTCTCGTCGTGCCTTCACCAATAAAGAAAATGAGGTAAACCGAGATTTTCGAATCGTTACGGCATAGAGATTTTAGATACTTATGGGCTACTAGTTTTTTATCTGCTGCAGCTAGAAACCTTCAACAGATATCACTTGGTTGGCTCACATTTGACTTGACTGGGAGCGGAGTACTTCTAGGTACTGTTTTATTCATCTACCAGCTACCTTTTATTATCTTCTCATTACCTATTGGTGTGTTAGCAGATCGTCTCAATCGCAAGACCCTTTTAATGACAAGCCAATTCGCAATGGCTGTAATTGCGCTTGCTCTGGCAATTGATATAGCACTTGGCCGAATTCAACCATGGCATCTTATGGTTTTTGCATTTCTCTCAGGAACCGAAAACACTTTAATCCACATAGTCAGACAAGCGTTAGTTCCTAGAGTTGTACCTGCGGGCTCTTTACTAAATGCTATAGCGCTTAACACAATCGGTTTCAACATTTCCAGGATCGTTGCTCCTGGACTTGGAGGTTTCTTGATAGTCGCTATTGGTGTTGCTGGGAATTTTGGCATTCAAGCATTTTTACTGCTAGGAGTAGCATTTGCATCTCTCCCTATTCGTGTAGGAAAAGCGATTACTAACGAACCTTTGCCCCCAATAACCCCAAGTGCATTCATAAGCGAAATGTTTTCTACAATCACTTACGTCTGGACGAGACCTTTGTTAAGAATGTTATTTATTGTCCAATACGTAACATTGTTCTTTGGAGTGCCATTTTTGAACTTCATGCCTGTATGGTCCAGTGAAATTTTGAAAGGTGATGCAGATACACTCGGATTTCTATACGTTGTGTCTGGATTAGGTGCTATTGCAGGGACATTCCTACTAGCTAGAAAATCGAATTTGTCTCGTCCTGGCAACTGGTTGCTTGTGGCTGTTCTTGCGAACGCAGTTTTTCTAATCATTTTTAGCCAGACAACTAATTACATTGCATCAATAGGACTTTTAGCTTTGTTGGGCGCAATTCAGATTGTTTTCTTCGCACTTAACATGTCTTCGGTTCAGTCAATAATCCCCGATGCTGTACAAGGAAAAGTCGTGTCGCTGTACAACTTGGGCCACGGAATGATAGCTCTAGGGTCACTTACGATGGGTATTTTAGTAGGATCTTGGGGAATCCAATCTGCAATCTTATTTATGAATATCCCGCTGTTGGCTTTGGCTGCTGTCGCACTGGTGTGGATGCGCCCAGTGCGACAAATGTAATAAGTTCAGCCAAATTTCCCTAAAACGTTTATTTAATACCTAATCGCTGAAATCTGTTGACGTTCACTGCACTCTTCTTTTGCTGCTCTAGATCAGATGAAGCGTCAGCAAATTTCGGAGGAGTCTTTGTATCAGCAGCTTTCTGCCATGTGGTAATTGGCTCTCCATCTGCTGATTTCAGTAGAGTTGCTCCTGTAGATTTCAAAACCTCACCCTTACGTTCAGGCTCCATACGGGATATTTTCGTTGGTTCAATCACATCTAGCATCTTGCTGAGTTTTTCAGCATTCAATTCAGTGATGGTCTCTATTTTTATGCCCGTGATCATTGCATCAATTTTTTCTGATCCAATGCCTCTGACCTTTTCTGCAGAAACATGTTTGGTAATTCCAGTTAGAGCTTCATCCCCAACAGCCTTCAAATTCTCAGGTGTCATAGT
>CAYMJY010000041.1:0-10815 GCA_964391355.1 uncultured Dehalococcoidia bacterium
TTTTTTGAATGTTGTCAGAAATCTCATTTCTTTTCCCTTTCTATTCTCAATAAGTCTTTAAATCAGACAGCCCCAAATATTACCATTTTTATTAGAGGCAATTGTTTTAATCGCAAAGTTTTAACCGACCCACCTAAATGAAAGGGTTGCCGTTAAGGGTTCTTTAAGTAAAGCATTGAATAATCTGGTCGGGGAGCCGGGATTCGAACCCGGGGCCTCCTGCTCCCAAAGCAGGCGCGCTACCAAGCTGCGCCACTCCCCGCTGATCAATTAGAAATAGTTCTTTGAAATACAACCAATAATTCATCACTATTATATACGAAACATTCAGTTTTGGGCGCTAGGTATATAAAAATAAATTGCAGACATTGGTGCCAGTTAAATATTAAACGCGAAACATGAAATCAACTATCAATTAGATCACCAGATGCAGTGTCTGTAGTTTCATCTGCTTTGATGCTCGAGGCTTTTTGAGTCGTTTGCTCTCTTATGTAACTTTCAATTTGATTTAAAGCAGGCGGGGCAATATAAAAAACCTTAATATCCTCTGGGAATTGAACCTGGTGGTCCTGGCTTATAATCAAAACGCCAACTTCATTTGCTGGCAAAGTTGTGCTGATATTAGTTAAAATATTTGAATAGCGACGCTTTCTAGCCTCAGATAGCCACTCTGAGAGCTGTTGGTTCACCTTGAAACTAGCTTGAGCTACCATAAGGCAACGCTGAAGATCTATTGCCTCGAGCAATGGTTCCGCATCTTCTGTTTTACGGAGTGTCCCGCCCTGAAGGACGATTTTTTTGATAAAAGAAACGGATGCAGGGTTTGCTTTAGCAAGTTCATCTAACTCAGTTTCGCCTCCCACAACAGCCCCTTCTAGGTAAATTTGGGTCGTACTTCCAATCTTAGCCTCAAGGTTGCTTATTTGCTCTTCGACTTCACTCCAGTATTTTTCTATGAGTGCATCTAGTCGAGAGTCCTGTGCAAAACTTGTGACGAATGGTATAAGGAGCAATTTCTTGAAACCGTTAAACTGATCAACTGTAGGTTTATCTATGTTTCCTAACGTCACGGTCATCCTCCTCCTGCAGCAACACCAATTGATTCACCAGTTAAGCAAGAAGCAATGGGACTACACAAAAAGGCGACAAGGTTAGCAACATCTCCTGCAGTAGGGCTATTCCAAGTGCCCAGCTGATCTGTAATCCTGACTCCACCTGGATGAACTGTATTCACAGTGATTCCAAATCGACCAAGGTCTTCAGAAGTTACTTTGCTTAGAACTACTACTCCTGCATTACGAATACCACCAGGTATGGTACTTGCGTTTCTCGCTGCCATACCACCCACGTTTATGATGCGCCCCCAGCCTTTACTTTTCATAAACGGAACAGCTGCGCGAGTGCATCTAAGGTACCCAACTGTCTTTGCATCAAGGTTTTCCCAGATGTTTTCGTCAGAAATATTCTCTACGGAATACCCGGCACCCCCTGCTGGAGCGCCATTATTTATTAAAATATCAAGGCCTCCTAACCTGTCGTGTGCTTCAAGGACCATATTATTCACTTGATCTTCGTTTTTTATATCGTAGCTAATTGAGAGCACCGGAACTCCATAAGTGTTTTCCAGAAAAGCTGCAGAATTTCGCAAACGATCAGCATCACGAGCGACGATGGCCACTTGTGCACCTTCTGAAATCAAAGTTTTGGCTATTTCAAAACCAATACCTCGGCTTCCTCCGGTTATAATTGCTTTCTTGCCGTCTAGAGATAAGTCCATATTCAAGGTATTTTAGCGAGTCAGTCTATTTTGGGATACTCTTCATCTGATAAATCTTCAAGCAAAACCTCTCGTTTTTATTACGGATGGATAATCGTAGCAATCATATTCCTCTCACGTTTCGCGGGTACAACTATGCAAAACCCGACTGTGAGCGTTTTGATAAAGCCGGTTACAAGCGATTTCGGATGGTCAAGATCATTATTTGTTAGTGCGTCTAGCATAGGCACAGTCCTTGGTGGACTATTAGCACTATTTATTGGGCCTGCTATAGATCGGTATGGTCCTCGCTGGATTATTACATTTGGCTTCCTGATCATGGGAGGCCTAATGGTTTTGATGGGTTCAATTAATAACCTTTGGCAGTTCTACCTGCTTCTAATTCTGAGCAGGATGGTTCTTCAAGGCGCATTAAACTTAACTAGTAATGTTTCAGTTGCTAAATGGTTCTACCGACGCAGAGGCATCGCTCTAGCAGTACCGGCAATTGGTCAACGCGTGGGGGCTGGAAGCACACCGTTATTCGCGCAATTATTAGCTTCCTCTGCCGGTTGGCGAACATCGCTGGTTGGCCTTGGGCTACTAGCTTGGGCTTTAACGGTAATTCCAGCAGCAATCTGGCTAAGAAGAAAGCCTGAGGATTTAGGTTTATTACCAGATGGTGATTTGCGAGAAGCTTCAACGAACCAAAGTAATGGAACTGACGCTGTTCAAGCTAACCTTGAAGTTTCATTTACGTTGAAACAAGCCCTCAGGACAAAGGTCTTTTACATATTATTGTTCGTTGTGAGTTTATCGACCTTTACTAATGCGGGCGCCAATTTCAATATTTTCCCCATCCTGACAGATAGAGGGATTTCAGGGTTTAGTAGCGTGGTTCTCTTGAGTGTTTGGTCATATATCGGAATTCCCTCCACCTTGTTCTGGGGGTTTTTGGGGGATAGATATAAAGTTCGTTATCTATTTTGCTTTGTACTTCTTGGTATGTCTTTGGGCACGGTTCTATTCTTGGTTGCTGACAGCTTTGTCTTAGGGCTAGTTTTTGCTGTTGTGCATGGTTTCTTTTTTGCTGGTTCACTGTTATTCCAAAACCTTATTTTCGCGAATTATTTTGGAAGGGATTCTTTTGGGGCAATCAGAGGTGTAGTAACACCTTTTCAAACTTTCAGTAATGCTATGGGTCCTTTTGCTGCATCTTTAGTTTTTGATATTTCTGGAAGCTATGATCGTATTTTGCTTTCCTGGATACTACTGCTGCCTGTACTCGCTATAACCGTTGCACTAGCAAAGCCATCAAAAACCTAACGGGTGATATTTCTTGATAATAGATTTATCATTGTCTGGATGTTAAAACTTGGAAGCCAAGCTCCAGACTTCAAAGCCCCGCTCGTTAGAGGTGGTGAATTCCATTTGGGCTCGTTCCATGACCAGAATCCTGTGGTTATTTTCTTCTTCCCTAAAGCATTCACGAGTGGCTGAACTATCGAAGTTCGTAGCTTCCGTGATTCTTATGAAGCAATTGAAAAAAGTGGAACAGTTCTACTGGGTGTGAGTCCTGATTCTCCTTCTCGCTTGGAGAAATTTGGAAATTCGAACGACCTTCCATTTGGACTAATTGCCGATACAGAAAGGGTTTTGATCAGGATGTATGACGCGCGTAGAAGGTTTGGATTGGGCACTTCAAGAGTAACTTACGTTATCGACAAAAATGGATGCATTGCAGGAGCTTTTCATCATGAAGCTAAAATATACGAACACGTGAATGATGTATTGGCTTCAGTAAAAGCTCTAAGCACATAGGATCACTTTCATATATGTACACATTTGCTGTATTAACATGTAGCGATACAGCCTTCACTGGCGATCGTAGTGATAAAAGCGGCAAGCTTTTGGTGTCTGCTTTTGAGAACATTGGTTTCAAACTCAATCATTATTTGACCGTGCCTGATGAACTGGAAGTTATTCAAGAAACATTGAATAAGTGGACGTTTGAAAATATTGACTTAATCCTCACAACAGGCGGAACTGGTCTTTCAGATAGAGATGTAACACCTGAAGCCACAATTGCTGTAGCTGATCGCCATGTTCCTGGAATTCAGGAGGCAATTCGGACATTTGGTCAAACTAAAACCCCTTTTGCTGTTTTAAGCAGGGGAGTATGTGTAGTAAAGAACAAGACGCTCATAGTTAATCTTCCTGGAAGCGAAAATGGCACTCGCGATGGAATTACAGTCCTAGAACCTATTATCATCCACGCACTTGGCCAGCTGAGCAATCTAGACAGGGGTCACTAATAGAGGTAGTCGTGCTAATCAATATAGTTACAATTTTCCCTGACGCTGTTAAAAGTATGCTCAGTATTGGGGTTTTAGCGAAAGCTCAGAATCTGGGAGTCTTAACACTGGAAACCCACAACCCGCGTGATTTTTCTTTAGACACGCATAATTCAGTTGATGATTCTCCTTATGGGGGTGAACCAGGGATGGTGATGATGGCACCTCCAATATTTGAGGCTGTGAGTAGAATTAATTTACCCGAAAGCAACTCTACTGTCCTATTGTCCCCGCAGGGGAAAAAGTTCACACAAATTGAAGCAGAGAGGCTCAGCGCCTTTGATTCTTTGACGCTAATTTGTGGGCGTTACGAAGGAGTTGATGAAAGAGTTGCAGACTACTTAGCAGATGAGGAGATTAGCATAGGTGATTATGTTTTAAGTGGCGGAGAATCCGCAGCTGTAGTAGTAGCTGAAGCTGTAGCTCGCTTACTACCAGGTACTCTTGGACATGGGGCTCAAGCAATTCAGGACGATTCCCACACTTCAGGACTTCTCCAACATCCACAATATACTAGGCCTTTCGAATATAACGGATGGGTTGTACCTGAAATTTTACGATCCGGGAATCATGAGGCAATAGCTAAGTGGAGAAGAGCAGAATCACTTAAGCGAACGCTCAAACGAAGGCCCGACCTACTAGAGGAAGCTGAGCTTAGTGAAGCTGACATTGCCGAGCTTTTTCGTAACGGCTGGTCTGGCAAAGGCAAGAAAATCTAACCAGCAGCAGCCAGAGCCCTGACTTTCTTTGGAGCGAATACAGTCATTGCGCCTGAAGTAGTCGCAGGGATGGAGCTGACGGCGTCTTTTGCACGCACCCAGTCATCACCACCAACTGGAGCTACAAAAGCGTCTGCATCAATTGCTGCAGAGAACACTGAACGCTTTGATTCCAAAGTAGCATCAGGGTCCCAGTCGAATGTCATGTTTACGCTGGGTTTTATATGCATAGCAGTAACTGCCAAGGACCCAATGAATATAAATGTTCCTGATTCTTGTTCAATTCTGACAATTTGATGACCTGGAGTAGGACCTGGTGCGGGCTCTACAAAAACACCCTTAGCTACTTCAGATGGTCCTTCAATTAGTTCTAGCTGGTTGGTTTCTTCCAAAGGTAGAAAATCATCAGACCTATAGAGTTTTTTACTGCGTTCACTAGGAGAAGAAGCAGCAATGTAATCAGGTTTCTGGACTACATAACGGGCGTTTGAGAAAGTAGGGACCACTCTTCCAGAAGAAGTCATATGCGTGGCTCCGCCGGCGTACTCATCATGAAGGTGGGTTTGTATCACCAAGGCGATGTCTTTTGTAGATATTTCAGCTTCGCGAAGCTCTCGTAGCAAACAGGATCGGCTTCGGACAGGCGCAATACTTATATCAATAGGCGTTTTGTCACCGGGTCCAGTATTAACAAGTATTTTGCCATCTGGATGGTCGTATAACATTGAATAATTACCAATCGCCACTCTGTTCTGGCGATCAGGAATAGCAAAAGACTCCCACACTACTTTTGGAGTTGATCCGAAAACCAAACCTCCGTCTAGCCGAGTAGTGCTAACACGAATTAACCTTGGGGCTTGTGAAAGACTTTTGTGCATAACTACCTCCTAGAGAGCTTAAGACATATGTTGCATTTTGAATTTAAATTGTCAATAGACAATTTCTCAAATCTAGTTTAATCATTTTACAAAAAAATGCGGGTATTTAAAGAACATCATTCGTTTAAAAGCAAGACTAGATTTACCAATGGTATAAAAATTAGGGCTGTTTTCTAGCTTTCCTGGCAATTGAACCTCCGAGTGATGCACCCAATATCCCTAACCCACCAACATATAACGTTAAAATCAAGCTTACTACAAAAATCAAAGAAAATCCTGCGTTTATACCAAATATGGTACTTGCTATGTATATCACACCTACAATCGGTATCACAAGGACCGATGCCATGATGATGCCGATTTTAATAGCTGCTACCTGGTCAGCATAGGACCTCGACCCTGCAATAAAGCCACCGAGAAAAGACGCGAACCATACTGTGAGAAAGTGGACAATTGGAATAACAATTAGGGCTAGTGTTATGAAAGCCCCAATTAAACTTGATTTGAACAAAGTCGATTTATCGTTTCAAAAGTGAAGATGTACGTCGACATGGTATGCAAGCTAAAAGGCATTGTCCAGTGTTATTTTTTTATACAAAGTTTAAAAATTATTTAAGAAAAACTAAAATCACTATCCAAACATGCCCAAAACACAATTCTTTTAAGCAGCCAGCCCTTATCATTAACAAATGGTTCAGGGAGATAATTCAGAAGTTGATCAAGCTCAGGTACGTACGCTTGCCGCATTAGAAAGTCCTGTTTTCAGGCGCCTTTGGGCAGCTTCATGGTCCTACTACACTTACAGGTCCATGGAACTTGCTGTACTTTCTTGGCTTGTTCTTGAAATGACGAATTCGCCATTCCAAGTTGCGCTTGTCAGCGCCTCTCGAGCTGCACCCCTCTTTTTTTTAGGGCTGTTTGCTGGAAGCATTGCAGACAGGTTTTCCAAACATTCAGTAATGGCTGCAGGGCAGTTTATCAATATTATTTCTGTTACATACATAGCAGCTCTTTTGTTTATTGATGAAGCAAAACCTATTCATGTGTTCCTTGCAGTAGGTATTGGTGGGTTCGCATGGGCACTGGACTTTACAGCTAGAAGAGCTTATCTTGCTTCACTATTTCAAGGCCGCTCACTAACAAACGCTATGTCATTAGATAGTGGAGTCCTGATCAGTAGCAACTTAACTGGCCCGATTCTCGGAACTGCCCTTATCAGGTGGTCTGGGTTTTCTGGTGCTTACATTGGCATGGCGCTCTTCGCTCTAACTGGCCTTATGCTTATGCTTTCACTAAAACATGACAGCCGAACATCAGAAAAAGGGGTAAACCCATTGCTAGCACTAAGCGAGGCGATATCTACGGCAAGAACGTATAAAAGCGTAACAGCCGTTGTACTAATAACCGCTGCTTTCAATATATTCGGATGGCCAATCACTACTCAAATCCCAGTGATCGCCAGAAACGACCTCCATGTACCTGAAATAATGTATGGGCTTCTTGTTGGAGGCATTGGGGCAGGAGCAATAGTTGGCGCAATTTTACTTGCAACATTTAACCCAAGGAAGCGAGGTTATGTATATACAGCAGGAACCTTATTATTTATGGTCTCGGCTTTTGTCTTTTCCTTTTCTGAATGGTATTTAGTGTCGTTATTCTTGTTATTCATATTGGGAATGGGCTTAGTATGCTTTGCAACTATGCAGCCGCTCTTAGTCGTTGAAGCAGTACCACCTGAGCTCAGAGGCAGAGCCCTCGGTGCGGTTGCATTAGCAATTGGGGTAAGCCCCCCAGGAATGCTGGCAGTTGGATTTGCAGCAGGCACAATTGGCGCCAAAACTAGCGTTGCTGTTCTAACCTTTATTGGTATTTTCGTTATAGCGATCATAGCTTGGCGTTACCCTGCTCTGAGGGAGTAAAGTGACTCAATAGAAAGGTGGGTTTCTATGGGTAATAGAAAACTAGATCCGCCGCAAAAGGCTCTTCACTGGCTCCGATTTTCCCGATTTGCCCCCGGCCTGTTACGTTGTTTTCTACACCGCTCGTTCCAGCTCTAGAAAAAGTATTAAACCACTCTTCAAGGTTACTCAGAAGGTTTATTATCTGCTCAGTATGTTCTGCTTTATCAACAAGGTTCTCTAATTCACCAGGGTCTGAAGCAAGGTCGTATAATTCATTAGGCCCAGATGGATAACGATGAACGTATTTCCATTCCTTTGTTCGAATCATTCTCGTCGGTCCATACTCATCAAATACGAATACATGGTTCGATGAGTCGAATGGAGTTCCTTTTAACAACGCTGAAAAGCTTCTACCAGGCATTCGTTCCTCTTGACCAGGCTCAACATTGACGTACTCAAGAATTGTTGGGCTAAAGTCATACTGGCTTAGTAAATCATGCGAAGTAAGGTTTTCCTTAATGTGCCCAGGACGAGAGATAATAGTGGGAACTTTAATTGCAGTGTCAAACATATTTGGAGGGTAAGTTCCGTTTCCTTTACCCCAAATTCCATGGTGCCCCATACTCATTCCGTTGTCAGATGTGAAGATTAATAAAGTATTCTCACGAAGGTTATTCGCTTCAAGCCAATCGATGACCCTCCCGATATTCCTATCCATCTCCTCAATTGCAGTAAAGTACCCGCTCAACGCCGCACGTCGTTTTTCTGGGGTGTCTCCTAATAGGCTTGCGAGCGGGTGTTTCTGTAAATGATCCGGATGGATTTTTTGGTTCGGAACATCCGAGAATGAGGAAGTTTCAAAATGGTCATCAAAGCGGCCATTTGGATGGTTTTCACGGTTCCAAGGAGCGTGAGGTGCTGTGTAATGAATGTTTAGTGAGAAGGGAGCGTCGGTATTTTTCTGGTTCTCTAAAAAAGAAATCGCATTATCTGTAATAACATCTGTTACATAACCTTCAGTTTCGTAAAATTCTGAATTGACCCACATTGGAGCCTGATAATAATTTCCGTCACCCGCTGCATGAACATTCCAATAGGAAAACCCAAGTTGCGGTAACTTTGAATTGCCCAAATGCCATTTTCCGCTTAGCCCGCAAACATACCCTGCTTTAGCAAGTTCTTGGATGTAGGATTTTTGGTTTTCCATATAAGTAATTTCAATGCCGTCTTCAGCATGTTTCGCCAACTTTGTAGCATGTGCCGAGTTTCCTCTGCGCAAGAAATCTAAAACTCCATGATAGGAAGGCATTTGGCCAGTAAGTATCGATGCACGCGCTGGAGAGCAAACAGGAGAAGAACAGAAGAAGTTTTCAAACATGATGCCTGTTTTAGCAAGCCGGTCTAAATTCGGAGACTGAATTTCCGCAGTGCCCGCGCAATTCATAGCCCAAGCGCCTTGGTCATCACTTAAAATAAATATGATATTGGGTCGATCAAGAATATAACTAGCCATTTCCCCTCTTCGTTCAATTATTTAGATTGACCCGGAAGCCCGCTCAATGCTACGTACACTCATCACCTAATGGGCTCGCCAAAGTTCATGGCATACAATCTGGCATACACGCTTTTGTTGGTTAAAAGTTGCTCATGCTTTCCTACTTCAACTACCCTACCGTGCTCTAGTACAACAATTTTATCTGCGCCAGTGATAGTGGATAAACGATGTGCAATTAACAAAGAGGTTCTTCCATGCAAGACTTCTTTAAGTGCTACTTGCAATTGGTATTCAGTTTCAGAATCCATGTTCGCTGTAGCTTCATCAAGTATTAAAATCCTAGGATCAGCAACAATAGCACGAGCCATGCTCACAAGCGCACGCTGGCCCATGCTTAAATTCGCACCTCTTTGCTCTAAAATAGATGCATACCCTAAAGGAAGCAGGCTGATAAAGTCATGAGCGCCGACTGCTTCGGCGCTATTCACTACAGCAGAATCAGGTACTTTTACATGGTTAAATCTTATGTTCGAATCTACAGCCTCAGAGTACAAGAATGGTTCTTGCAAAACAGAGCTCATTTGCCCAGCAAGTGTAGCTCGCTTGACGCTTTTAACGTCTACTCCATCTATTAGTACCTGACCATCTGTGGCGTCATATAGTCTTTGAACAAGAGATACCAGAGTTGTCTTACCTGCTCCCGTCAGTCCAACGAAAGCCACAGATTCTCCAGGTTCGATAGTCAAGTTAATATTGTTCAGTACGGGCAAGCCCGGCACGTATTCAAACGAAACATTTTTGAATTCTATTTTGCCTTTTATTACCGGCATCTCCTTTGCGTTCGGGGCGTCTATAAGGTCAGGCTCGACATCCAGCAATTCAAAAATACGTGCTCCCGATGCCATGGCTTTTTGGAACTGGGTGAATTGCATAGTCATAGCACGTATAGGTTCGAAGAAACGTAACAAGTAAAGGATAAATGCAGTAAGAATCCCGAGTTCAAGCGACCCGTTAAGTACTTGATGCCCTCCGACTATGACTACTAGCGCCACCGATGCCATGGAAATAGTTTCGATGGGAGGCATGAGCATACCGGACAAGTATCCGCCTTTTATAGCAGCATCTCTGTGTTCAGTGTTAAGTGAATCAAAACGCCTCAGGTTCCTCTTTTGTCTATTCATGCTCTGTGTAACTCTTACACCAGTAATACCCTCCTGAAGGTTTCCGTTGACGGCAGAAATAGCGGTTCGTATTCTCAGAAAAGTCGGCTTGGCCTTTTTCTGCCATATCGCCATTGTGATGACCATCATTGGAATAGGTGCGACTGCAACAGCTGCCAAGTTGAAATCAGTAACGAAAAGGGTAATTGCTATTACCCCTAACATTAGGATATCTGCAAGCGTTGGAACGCTTATTTCAGTGAACTCTTGGAGGGAAAGAACATCGTTTTGAACTCGTGACATCAATCTGCCTACTTCATTTCTTTCAAAGAATGTAGCGGACTGTCCTTGGAGATGGTTAAACATATCTCTTCTAAGGTCAAATAAAAGTCTAGTACTGAGTCGGGCCAATGCTCGAAATTGTATGTACTGAGAAGCACCCATGACAAAAACATCAAGTAAGAAGACTATAGATACGGTTTGCAAGTTTCCTGAGCGAGTTTCTCCAGGGTCTGGTGCAATAAAACCGTCAATTCCCCATGCAATGATTAA
>CAYMJY010000042.1:0-10809 GCA_964391355.1 uncultured Dehalococcoidia bacterium
ACCTTGCAACGTCTCTTCCTTCATCTCAAGGCGGAATAGGGCCATTCGAATTTTTTGCAGTAATAGTTTTGGAGGGATTAGGGGTAGATCCAGAAGTGGCATTGGCATATGTTGTTGTATTGCACTTTACAGTACTAGCACCTACTACTATTTTTGGCTTGTTACATTTAGTTACAAAAGGAATAGGTTTGAAACAGCTAATTAGAAAACCTGAGGAATTAAATACCCAGGTGGGGTTCTAATATGAAAGTAGGGATAATAGGAGGCGGAGCAGCGGGACTTGCTGCTGCTTATGAGTTGGGTTTAAGAGGGCATTCTTGCGAGGTATTCGAATCTGCACCGTTTTTGGGAGGTCAAGCTTCCACTTTCATGGTAGGGGAGACTCCTCTTGAGAGAGGGTACCACCACCTGTTCCGAAGCGATCAGTCAATGATTGATCTGATGAAAGAATTGGGCATCGATGATCAACTCAGTTGGATTGACTCGAATGTCGGTTATTTTTCCCAAAATCAGCTATGGCCTTTTACTTCCCCTTTTGACCTTTTAAAGTTTAAGCCATTGTCGTTTTTGGATCGTATTCGTTTAGGGATTGTTACGCTTAAGCTTCAAAGGACTAAAGACTGGGAAAATTTCGAAAATATTACGGCAGTAGAATGGCTTAAGGAAAACCTCTCAAGTCGAATTTACACCACTATTTTTGAACCGATGCTCAGGGGCAAGTTTGGTAAATATTATGATCAAATCACTATGGCATGGCTATGGAATAAATTTGCTCTTCGCACTGCATCTAGAGGGAAAGGGTTGTTGGGGAGATTTAAAGAGCAATTAGGTTATCCGATTGGTAGTTTCGATATTATTTTTAATAACCTTAAGTCAAAAATAGTTGAATTGGACGGAGAAATTCACACTAGTTCTAGAATAGAACGAATAAGAGTAAACCAAGATAAAGCTACTGGGCTAGATGTCAAATTCTTACAGGGGAATACCGAATTCAGAGAGTACGATGCAATACTTGCTACCACTCCTTCTTATGTTTTCTCGCAATTAGTTGAACCCCTTCCTAGCGAGTATCTTTCTAAACTTAATGATAAAAACTACCTCTCAGCAGTTTTGGTAATTTTAGTACTTGATAGGCCTTTAATGCCTCACTATTGGGTTTATGCAGGTGACCGGGAATTACCATTCCTAGGAATTATTGAACACACTAATTTAATTCCCCCTGAAAACTATGGTAATCAACACATAGTGTATTTGACTAATTATTTGGAAAAAGAGGACAGGTTATATAACTTAAGCTCTGAGGAGCTATTTCTAGAATATTTACCTCACTTAAAGAGGTTAAACCATAACTTTAGCGAATCTTGGGTTCTTGATTATCATTATCACAAAGTTGACGCCGCACAACCGATAGTAACTAAAAACTATAGGGAAAGCATTCCAGACCACCGAACACCTATCGAGAATCTTTATCTTGCAAACACTACGCAGATTTACCCTGAAGATAGAGGTACAAACTATAGTGTTCGGATGGGGAGGGAAGTCGGAGCAATGATTGACTCAGACTTTCAATCAAACAACAAATCACGAACTAGTTGAATTCGTTCATTGCCGAATCAATACCACGCTCTATGATGTGTTTCGTAATTCCGACCATTGCTTTTAGCGTATTCGCTAGCAGATCTTCTTCTTTTTTGCTAAATATGCCTAACACATGGTCAATATGATCCCCGCTTGGCCGATCAATGCCCACTCGAAGCCTAGGAAAATTACTAGACTCTAGGTTGTGGTTTATTGAATTAATACCATTATGTCCACCAGAACCCCCATATGCTTTTAACCTAACTGATCCCACGGGTAAATCCATATCATCGTAAATAACCAAAATTTTTTTATTCTGAATGGAAAACCTTTGTTTTATATAAACGACGGCTTCACCGCTAAGATTTACAAAAGTCCTCGGCTTTACCAATACAACAGAAGAGTTACCTAAATAGCCCACTCCCAGAATTGCAGCTTTTCTTCTTTCCTCTAAAAGTATTTTGGATTCTTTCGCAATTTCATCGATACATCTAAACCCTATATTGTGGCGCGTAGATTTAAATTTATTGCCAGGGTTTCCTAAACCTACTATTGCCCAGTTGGGTGAATGATCCGCTTTGGTAGAAAGAACCTGGTCTTTAGAATCCATCATCAAGGTTCACCATTTTTATAAATTCATTTTCACTGAGAATACTTACACCGTGAGAGTTAGCTGAATCAAGTTTTGACCCTGGTTCTTCTCCACAGATGAGATAGTCAGTATTCCCGCTCACCTTAGAATTGATTTTGCCTCCCCTCTTTTTGATCATTGATTCGATCTCAGATCGTGAGAAATTTTCAAGTCGCCCAGTTATAACAAAAGATACTGAATTTAATTGATTTGCACCTGCTGGAGTAGCTGAACTGTTTTGCTCAACTGAGATACCAGCCTCAGCGAGTAAATATACAATCTCCCTGTTTTTTGAAATTTCAAAATGTTTTTTTATTGATTCAGCGACTATAGGACCTATACCTGAAATTTCGACCAAATCATCCATAGCAGCATTCATGAGTTTTTCAAGACTATTAAATTTGTTAGATAGGAGATCTGAAGTTTCTACCCCAACATGCAAAATACCTAGCGCATGGATTAATGATGAAAGAGGTTTAGATTTACTTTTCTCGATTGCTGATAGAAGATTTTGAGCACTTTTGGTGCCCATACGCTCTAATGAGATCAACTGATTTTCGGTCAAATTGTAAAAGTCAGAAAAATCCTTAACGAGCCCACTCTCGGTCAAAGAAACAATCATTCGGTCTCCTAGACCTTCAATATCCATACCTGATTGTGAAGCAAAATGCCTGAGCCTTTCATTTTCTTGAGCGGGGCATTCTGGGTTAATGCACTTATGCATTATTGATTCAGCCTCTTTCATGATCAGATCAGTTTTTAATGGGCAAGGGCAATAATCAGGGGCTTTGTATTCAATTTCAGATCCATCTCTTCTGTCTAAAATCGGGCCTACAACTTTGGGAATTACTTCTCCAGCTCTTTCAACTATCACATAATCACCGATTCTGAGGTCTTTACGAGCAATGTCGTCATCGTTGTGTAGTGTTGCCTGACGGATGGTTACGCCACTGACTTGAACAGGATCCAAAACAGCATATGGGTTAAGAGTACCTGTTCTTCCAACACTGAGCTTAATATCGAGAAGTCGGGTAATGGCTTGTTCAGAAGGGAATTTAAATGCGATAGCCCACCGAGGCTCCCTTCCGATTACTCCGATTTCGCTTTGCAAATCGAATGAGTCGATTTTGATCACTAATCCGTCCGTCTGATAGTTTTCATGAAATCGTTTCGTAAGCCATTTTTCGTAGTAGTTTTCAATCTCTTGTTGAGTAGATACTTTTTCAATATCTGGATTAACTCGAAAACCAATAGATTGCAACCAAGCCATAGTATCCCAGTGCGTTTTTGGGCTTTCAAAACCATTAATGTAACCCAACTGATAAATCCACACATCAAGATTGCGGGATGCAGTAATTTGAGGATCTAATTGGCGGAGGGAGCCCGCAGCTGCGTTTCTAGGGTTAGCAAATGGTTGCTCACCAGATTTCGATCGAAAGTCATTAAGTTTATTAAAAGAAGTTCGTGATATATATACCTCTCCACGAACTTCTAAGTGCGGCAGGTCTAATGAGGTGGGTAAAACTAGAGGAATCGATTTGATTGTACGAACATTGTGAGTAACATCTTCTCCATTAGTCCCATCACCTCTTGTTGCTCCGCGAGTAAGCATTCCATTTTCATAAGTCAGTGCTATTGCCAGGCCATCAATTTTAGGCTCGATCACCATCTCGAATTCGGGAATACCCAAAAGTTGGCTGGAGCGTTTATGCCAAGTTTGAATATCTTTCATGTTGAACGCATTCGCAAGACTCAGCATCGGAATTGGATGCTTCACTTCAGAGAAAAAATTCAAAGGCTTTGAGCCAACTCTTTGGGTGGGGGAGTCCATTGATATCAAGTGAGGGTGAATGGATTCGAGTTTTCTAAGATTTACCATCAATTCATCGAATTCAGAGTCTCCAATTATCGGTGAATCAAGTGTGTGGTACCTGTGGTTGTGATAATTAATTAAATCACGCAGTTCCAGGATTTCCTTTGATGGATTTTCATTCATAATGTAAAGCTCCACCGAATTGACCATACATAACCAACTCAGGTGTCTAGGTTATTGGTTTTTCCATTAATTTACACGTATCATCATCAATCGATCGAGCTTCAATGTAAACAAGTTTATCTAGGAAGATCAAATTGGTAGACTTTCGTCCTTTTCATGGGATTAGATATAGTGAATCTGCTGGTAATATTTCGAGCTTAATTTGCCCGCCATACGATGTCATTTCTGACAGTGAGCGGGATTCACTATTATCCAAGAACGTATACAACATGGTGCGACTTGAGCTCCATGAAGCTGCATTTCCACGTGATGCACAAGAATACTTAGATGCTTCATTAGCTTATTCAAAATGGTTAGACCATGGGATTTTAACCTACGAGCAAAACCCCAGTTTTTACCTACTCCGCCAAGACTTTAGTATTGGCAATGGCAACGCACTTTCTCGTTATTCATTGATTGGAGCCTTAAGGTTGGAAGAACTGGGGAAAGGAGTTAAACCCCATGAGAATACTGGAGTTCATGCAAAAAATGACCGTATGGTATTGATGGAATCAACGAGTGCGAATTTTTCACCGTTATTCATGCTCTTCAGCGATGAGGAACTTGAAATTAAAAGCATCACCAAGCAAGTAGAGCTCTGCAAACCAATTATCTCGGCAACTTTACCTAAGGAGGTTATTACAGTGTGGCGGATTGATGATACCGCTATAACCCATGCTATCAGTAGCGCGCTTAGCAAAAAGAATGTCTACATAGCTGATGGACATCATCGTTATGAAACATCTCTTGAATATTCGAAAAAACACTCAGGGGATTTTTCCCAATATGTTATGACTGCGTTGGTTTCTTTTGATGACCCAGGTTTGCAATTGTTGCCCTACAATCGCTTAATTTCTGGACTGGATGAGGACTCGTTAAGCAGTGTTAGAGAACGGTTGTTGGAGTATTTTGACGTGTTGGAAATCTCGGTATCTGATGCTGGTCTGCTAACTCAATTAATAGAAAAAGAAGGTGAAGGCAAGGTTGTGCTGGCACTTATTGATCCTACCCTTCCTTATTATTCATTACTTACCTCAAAGCCGAATAAGATCATGGAATTCATTCATTCGAAATCATTGAACCCTGCATTACATGAAATCGAAGCTTGGGTTTTACAAGAAGTCATACTACGACCCGTTCTTGAAGATAGCTTCGATAACCATGTTTCAGCCAGCCATGACACAGAATCTCTAATCAAAGCAGTTGAAAGTAAAACGACTCAAATGGGATTCCTTTTGAAAGGAATCCCCCTTCGAATGTTTGAAAGAATTGTGAATTCAGGTGTGAAACTTCCAAGGAAAAGCACTTATTTCTGGCCAAAACTTCCTTCAGGTTTAATCATTAAAAATCTGGAAGATTAACTATCTGAACTTATTGTCTCTTTTGAAATCTGTTTAAACGGGCACCGAATTTTCGAAATTTCAACTGATCCCTCAGTATCAATTCTCCTGATAGTTTAGCCTTATTGAATTCACTTGATGTTTCTGCTCCTATTACCAGAATTATGGATACTACATAGAACCAAACCATTAAAACAATTACTGCTGAAATCCCACCGTAAACTCGATCAAAGCTCGAGAAGTTATCTATGTAAATTACAAATCCTAATTTTGCGAATTCAAACAAAACCCCAGCTAATATTGCACCTGGCAATGCCGTTTTCCATGTTACTTTTACATCTGTTACGTATCGATACATATAGCCAAATAACCCAATACCTAATAAAAGAGGCAAGGTGTTAACAAGTAACCTCCAACCGAATTGGAAAAGAAAAGAATCATTGGCCAAGTCGGTACCAGTGATAATTCGACCAGCAATACCTAAAGCTACGGATAAAATGAACACTGTGCCTACGCCTATCGCAACACCTAATTGGCTTAGTTGTTGTACCCAAAAATGAGGTGGATCCTGGACACCCCAAGCTCTGTTAATCACTCTATGCACTGCTCCGAGAACGGCTCTCCCTGACCAAAAAAGACCAACTATGGACACGATACCAATGGTACCTCTTGCTTGAACGAGTCCTTCTAAATTATCTCTGATCAGGTTAGATGCCCCTGGTATCTGCTCACTGGCAAAATCGATTAAAGGTTTCTGAGCTTCAGTGGAATCAAAAAAGAAACCAGCTAAAGCTATAGAGCCTAGCATCAATGGGAACAACGAGAAAACTGCATAATATGCAACGCCGGCGGCCATATGGGTACCATCGTCTCGAAAGAATCCTCGGATTATTCTGTAAAATAAACTACTAAAAGTCCAAAAGAATAATGGCAATGGTACGAAATGCACCGATTCTCGAAGTAGTTGGGAAATTAAAAGAATGTAACGCCTGAGCATTTAAAACCTTATACTAATATTCGGTAGGAGCTAAACTAATATCCCGATTTCGGCTTTCTAAAAGCCCAGTGCGTCGTAAACTTCAAAAAGCGTTTCTTTTGCGATATTTCTTGCTTTTTGTGCACCATCAAAAAGCACTTCGTTCACATATGAAGGGTTACTAGCGAATACCGCCCTTCTTTCCCGGAATTCAGCTAGGTATTTATTTATCCCTTCTGAAAGGAAATCCTTGTCTTCTACACATCCTATTTCCGCATGTGTACATTCATGAAAAATCCTATCTACTTCTGCTGGGTTGAATAGTTTATGTAGTGCAAAAACATTGCATACCTCAGGCCTTCCGGGGTCAGCTTTCCTCACCCGCTGAGTGTCGGTGACCATTGTACGAATCCTTTGCCTCGTTTCGTTTTCTCCTTGAGCCAACTCTATGTGGTTATCTAGACTTTTAGACATCTTTGAAGTGCCATCTGTTCCTACAATTGAGGGAGAGTCTGTAAGTTTAATTTGGGGCTCAGGGAATATATCACCATAGAGATTGTTGAACCTACGGACTATTTCTCTGGATAGTTCAATATGCGGGGCTTGGTCGATGCCAACTGGTACCCAATTGGCTTTGCAGAAAATTATGTCTGCAGTTTGCAAAACGGGATATCCTACCAAACCGTACGATACAGAATCTTCAGTTTCGTTCATCTGCCTTACTCGATCTTTGAAAGTGGGAACTCGCATCAGCCATCCAAGTGGAGTGGACATACTCAAGAGTGTGTGGAGGGTCAGTACTTCAGGAACTGCTGATTGTGCATATAAGATGCTAACTTCAGGATCTAATCCTGCTGCTAACCAATCCAGAACCATTTCGTAAGTGTTCTCTTTTATTTTTTGAGTTGCAAGTCCCTGCTCAGTAGTTAGTGCATGGACATCAGCTACACCATATATACAATGAAAATCTGATTGCAATGAAACCATATTAGACAATGCACCAAAGTAATTACCGAGGTGTAATCTTCCAGAAGGGCGCATGGCTGAATAAACTCGTTGCATCTAATGGCCTAGAGTGTTTAGGGTGAATGAAGTAAGTTTATCATGGGTGGTATCGAGTTGGTATGTTCGAAATGTAATTCTGCCTTGATAATAGCTTAAAATTCACACAGGTTAAAAAATGATACGCTCTTTTGATGGGCATACACCCAAAATTCACCCAACTGCATTTATAAGCGAAGCGGCTTATGTTGTTGGTGAAGTTGAAATTGGTCCTCGTTCAAGCGTTTGGCCAGGGGCAGTGATTAGAGGGGATCATGGCTTAATTAAAATAGGCTCAGACACTAACATTCAGGATAATTCAGTTATTCATTCTGATGCTCCGGCGACGATAGAAGATTTTGTGACTATCGGACACAGAGTTGTATGTCACGCTAAGCACGTTGGTAGTTACGTGTTATTAGGGAATGGATGCGTGTTAAATGACGCTGTGGTAGTAGAAAATCGATCAATTGTAGCTGCAGGAGCGGTAGTTTTAGAAAATAGAATAATTAATTCTGGAACAATTTGGGCAGGTATTCCGGCTAAACTACACGGCCGATTGATGAAGAAACATTATCAGTATCTGGAGGATGCTGCATCTAATTATGTAAAACTTGGAGCATCCTACAAGGATTCTGAATTAGGAAATTAGATGCTAATTTGCTAATTGTGAATCTCTGCACATATTGTTCCATGTTGTCGCTCTGCCTATAATCCTTATGACTTAAATTACTAGGAGTAATTGATGCCTAACCTTCGCTTGCCTGGACCTACGCCTGTCCCCCCTGATGTTGTGGAAGCTATGAGCCAACCCATGATTGACCATAGGGGCGTTTCTTTCAGAGAAATGCTTTTGAGGATGACCGCTAACCTCAAAACTGCTTTTAATACGAAAAATGACTTATATGTCCTCACGTCCTCGGGCACCGGGGCACTTGAGGCTGCTGTCACCAACACACTTTCAAAGGGTGATCGAGTACTCGCAGTAAGTATTGGTAATTTCGGAGATCGATTTTCTAGGATTGCTAAGGCATACGGTGCTGATGTCGTTGACTTGAAGTTCCCAGAAGGGGAGTCTGCTCCTCCAGAGGCTGTCCGTGAGGCATTGGAAATAGATGCAAATATTACTGCGGTTTTGGTTACTCACAACGAAACTTCGACTGGTATAACAAACGATATTCAGGCTATCGCCAATGTAGTCAAAAAAGACTTCAACAAGCTACTTTTGGTTGACGCGATATCTTCTCTTGGATCAATTAAGCTCCTCACAGATGAATGGGGGTTGGATGTGGTGGTATCAGCCTCTCAAAAAGGATGGGCTTGCCCTCCAGGAGTGGCTATGATCAGTTTTTCTGAGAGAGCTTGGCTAGCATATGAACAATCTGATATGCCCAAATTTTACTTTGATTTGAAGGAAGCAGATCGATATTTAAAAATTGGTCAAAATCCATGGACTCCTGCTATATCAGTTTTCTATGGAATGGACCATGCATTAATGAAAATGTTAGATAAGGGGAATATGCAAGAAACTTGGGATTTTCATGCTTCCATTGCACAATACACACGTGATTCTCTCTCTTCACTTGGCCTGGAGTTGGTTGCCACTGATCTAGCTAATGCATCTAATACAGTTACGGCAGCGTATTTACCTGACGGAATAACAGATGAATCGTTATTAGGAATGCTGAGAGATGATTATGACATAATAGCCGCAGAAGGCAGAGGTAAACTTGCAGGGAAAGTCTTCAGGATTGGGCATATGGGTCACGTTACCACCCAAGATATTGATGATGTGGTGACAGCTCTTAAAGAGGCATTACCTAGATTAGGTTTTATTCCTACTGCTGCCGGTTAAATTATGAGTAGAATTCTAATAGCGGATCCTATAAACGATGCGGGCGTTCAGAAGCTAATTCATAGTGGACATGATGTTGACGTCAAAGTAGGTCTTTCACAACCTGAACTAGTAAAAATAATCAACTTATACGACGCTCTAATAGTACGTAGCGAAACAAAAGTCACTTCAGAAATTTTATCTGCTGCAAATCGTTTGCAGGTAGTGGGCAGAGCTGGTGTAGGAGTTGACAATATTGACCTTGACGCAGCAACTAATCAGGGAATTGCTGTCGTTAATGCACCTTCAGGGAACACTATTGCTGCTGCTGAGCATGCGATTGCTTTGATTCTGGCATTGGCTAGGAATATACCTCAAGCAGATGCTTCTATAAGAGAAGGCAAATGGAAGCGTAGTGATTTCATGGGAGTTGAGCTTAAAGACAAAAACTTTGGAGTCATCGGCCTAGGGAAAGTAGGCTCAGAAGTAGTGCGACGATTAAAAGCTTTTCAAGCACACATAATTGCGTATGATCCTTATATACCAGTGGAATTTGCAAGAAGCTTGGGTGTAGAACTTGTGGAAATGGATCGACTTCTTGCTGATTCTGACTTTATAAGTATACACACGCCTTTGACTGCATCGACGAGCCAACTTTTAGGTTTAGAGCAATTCCCAAAACTAAAACACGGTGTCAGAATTATCAATGCAGCTCGGGGAGGCTTAGTAGATGAGCTGCTTTTAGAAGAGGGGCTCAATTCTGGAACAGTTGCGGGCGCAGCGATTGATGTTTTTGAGACGGAGCCCCCAACCTCTGATTTACCTTTGCTAAAAAACAAAAAGGCGATCTTCACTCCACATTTAGGTGCTTCGACAAATGAAGCACAAGTCGCTGTGGCAATAGAAGTTGCTGAGGAAGTATGCGCAGTCTTAGCAGGAGGTGCGGCGCGGTATACCGTTAATATCCCTACGGTACCTGCAGAAGTTCGCGAGGCTCTAGGAGAGTACATACCTGTTGCAAATGTTATGGGTAAGATTGCAATTCAGTTAGCAGATGGCCAACTTGAAAATGTATCATTACGTGTTGCTGGTCCTATTGCTGAATTTGACACTTCGCTATTAGTTTCTGCTGTGATTGCGGGAATTCTGGATACGACTTCAGGTACTCGTGTTAACTTAGTCAACGCGCCTCGTCTTGCCAAAGAAAGAGGTCTTGAAGTTAATGAAATTAAGTCTATCGAACCTGATTCTCAATATTCCAATTTAGTAGGAGTGGAGGTTTGGACTTCCACTGGAAGCGTCTACCTGGCCGGCAGTTCATTTGGTTCTGCCGTTCATTTGCTCAGACTTAATGATTTCTTCTTAGATATGCAA
>CAYMJY010000043.1:0-4665 GCA_964391355.1 uncultured Dehalococcoidia bacterium
TCTAAGAATTCCATAAGGTTTATTCAATACTACCGGCTACCCCTATATCGGTAAGACTTTAAAAGCCACATTATAAATCCAATTTGCTTTTGGGAGTTTCTCCTGCATTAGGCCAGATTGCCCAGCTAGCATGCAAGCCATATTTCTCTAATTGGCATGTTTCCTTGGTCAAGTTTTGGACTGATTTAATGAAATCTTCAGAAACAAATGACGTTGGAAATGACGTTGGAGTCATTTTGTAGCATCAACCAAGGCATTAGGCAAAGTGGCGTTTAGCAGTCTATTAAGCCTTGGAAGTATGGAGCCACCGGACAGGATTGAACTGTCGACCTGCTGTTTACGAAACAGCTGCTCTGCCACTGAGCTACGGTGGCTGAGTTACAATAAAGTTACCCGTGAATGCATATTTTATATATTATACGAAGTTAGCAGTATCTACGATAAATATCTTTATGGTCGAAAGGAGAGTTTATGGCGCAGGTAATCAAATTCGAAGATCAACCACAAATTGATAGAGGAAATGGGGCTGTGACTTCTCCGTTGTTTTTAAAAGAAAACGGTGCGCGTAAATTTATTTCAGGGATCTCTACTTTCCAACCAGGTGTTTCAGTGCCAATCCATTCGCATAACACCGACGAAATGGTCGTTGTTCTCGAAGGAAAAGGGGAGTGCGAGGTGAGCGGCGCTAAGACGCAAGTAGGTACGTTTGATACTTCTTATATCAACGCGGGCGAACCACATTGTTTTAGAAATACAGGTGACAAGGAGATGAAAATCCTCTGGGTTTATGCATCTTTAGACGTAACGAGAACATTTCAGGAATCTGGAATAACAGTTCCTCACCTTTCAGCAGAAGATCGTATTTCTAATAGCTAACTTTGGATTCTGATCCTTGCAGCAACACCAACCGGCATTGTTATAAATCCTTGCACGATTGCAAGTGGAACGAATGCGATATAGAAATTTTGCATTGAGTGTTCAACATAATTCCTATCACCAGTAGCCAAATAGACCCATCCTGGGGCAATGACTACAACAAATCCTATAAATGATCCTAATATCTCACTTTTTCGCCCAATGATTGGTTTGCCAATCATAATACCAACCAAAAATGGAAAGAAAAAAGCCGAACAAATCCATAAAAGAGTAAGCCAGTCACCAGCCCAATGAACGGCATTGTTTAGGGCAAAGAATGTGGTAATGCCCATAAAGGTGACAACGAACAGTTTCATTACAAACTTTAAATTGAGTGTCATTGAAATAATCCTATGAACAATCTTATTTGTTCAGTTGTTTTCTATATGCTACTATCCAAGGGTATCGAGAGGCCCATCGTGTCTCACATTCATACCCCATTGGGAGTGGTGAGTAACTTTGGTCGATATGATTCCTAAAATCAACCCCAAACTAACACGGATTTTGGACAGAGCACTTTCTGGCCAAACTTTAGAAATCGAAGAAGGCTACGATCTTATTGATTCAGCCGGTTCTGACTTGACCGCCTTGATGTGGGCGGCTTCGGAGATGAATAACCAGGCTAGGAAAAACAAGAAGATCACTTATTCCAGAAAGATTTTTTTACCTTTGACTAATCTTTGCAGGGATAGATGCGGGTATTGCACCTTTGTTAAGGGACCAGATCAAGCAGGTGCTCATACTATGTCCCCCGATGAGGTCCTTAAAATTGCGAAAAAAGGGAAAGATCTGGGATGTAAGGAAGCTTTGTTGTCGCTTGGTGATCATCCAGAGTATCGGCATCCAGAAATCTTAGACTCATTAAACGAATTTGGGTTTGCATCAACAGTTGAATATGTCTCTGCAATGTCCAAACTAATTTTCGAAGAAACCGGCCTTCTGCCTCACACTAATTGCGGATTACTTGATAAAGATGAAATTTCAGCTATTGCGCAATGGAACGCTAGTATGGGAATCATGCTAGAGAGCACAAATATGGGTTTGCACAACCCTGGCGGTGCTCATTACAAAACCGTAACAAAGAATCCTAAAGATAGGTTGAAGACTTTATCTGATGCAGGTGAGTTAGGCGTAGCAATGACAACCGGTATTTTGATAGGTATTGGAGAATCAATGAGAGACCGAGTTGATGCTCTGATGCAAATCAGGAAAGTGCAAGAAGATTATGGGAACATCCAAGAGATCATAGTACAGAACTTCAGAGCTAAAAAAGATACTAGGATGAGTGCAATCCCAGATACCTCTGTAATAGACCTGCTCAAAACACAAGCCACGGCACGGCTTTTTATGGGGCACTCTATGAATATCGAATCACCTCCAAACCTTAATGAAGAATCGTGCCAAACATATCTATTGGCAGGCATTAATGATTGGGGCGGGATTTCTCCTTTGACAAAAGATTTCATTAACCCTGAACGGGCATGGCCTGAGGTTTCTAAATTACGTCGCTTAACCTCTGATGCAGGTTTTGAATTATGCGAGCGTACGCCCTTATTTCCAGATTATGTAACTTCGGGCAAATGGTTTACTGCACCACAAGTACAACAAAAAATACTGGAAATTACTGACTCTGACGGGTATATAAAACCAGATTTGGAAAGATGGTAACTATGACAATTGACGATAACGAAGTTCCGTATTTGTATCAGGCTGTAGAGAACCTTATTGATACGACAAATCCTAAGGTTGCACGGATTCTGGATCGGGCTTTATCCGGATCAGAAATTACAATTGACGAAGGTGAAATTTTGTTTGGTACCGATTCTGTTGGCCTTTTGGCTTTGATGGCAACAGCAGACGTGCTAAGACGTAGAGTCAATGGAGACACGGTCACTTATGTAGTGAATCGAAACATAAATTTCACAAACGTATGCATCAAACATTGTGGGTTTTGTGCATTCAGCCGAGATCACCGTGAAGAAGAGGGTTACCTATTGCCTTTGAACGAGATCATTCGGCGAGCACAGGAAGCATGGGATTTAGGGGCTACGGAAATATGTGTACAAGCTGGACTTCCCCCCAAAATGGAAGGCTCATTGTACATAGACTTAACGCGAGAGATTAAAAAAGCTATTCCTCAAATGCATATACATGGATTTTCCCCCGAAGAAGTTTTATACGGATCAATTCGCTCTAAGTCGACTGTAATCGATTACCTTCAAGGCCTCAAGGAAGCAGGCATTGGTAGCTTACCAGGCACTTCTGCAGAGATTTTAGTACAGGAAGTTAGAGATAAAATCTCGCCTGGACGTATCACTGTTGAACAATGGCAAAATGTGATACTTACCGCTCATGAATTAGGTATCCCTACAACATCAACAATTATGTTTGGGCATGTCGAGACACACAGAGAAAGAGCGACCCACTTAGATAAAATTAGAGAAATTCAAAAAGTACACTACGGTATTACTGAATTTGTGCCCCTTTCCTTCGTACACAGCGAAGCACCGATGTGGCAACAAAACCTAGTCGAAGGCATTCAGCCAGGAGCAACGGGATTGGATGTAGTGAAAATGCATGCTGTTTCTCGAATTATGTTAAATAATTTCGTTGATAACATTCAGTGTTCGTGGGTAAAAGAAGGCCCTAAGCTTGCGCAAATGTTGCTTGCAGCGGGTTGTAATGATGTTGGGGGCACACTGATAAATGAGAGCATCTCTACATCAGCTGGTGCTCAGTATGGTCAATTAGTCCCTCCCTCTGAATTGAGACACTGGATAAGAGATATGGGACGAGTTCCTGCTAGAAGGTCAACTTTGTATAAGCTTGAAACGGTATACGAAGAGGAACCATTAAATTTGGAACCACTAGACATTGCGGCTGCTGATCCTATGCGATTTGGTTCATATGACCAGTTAATCAAACTTGAACCATTTCGATATGAAGGACAACGTGCTCCATCTCTTAAGGGGCCAACATTACCTGAGCTAGTGCAAATGGATAGCGCTTCAAAAGGATCAAAACTTGTATAGCCCTATTCTTGCTATTGCTGGGGGTGTTGGTGGTGCGAAATTAGCTTTGGGGCTTTCTAAGATTTTGGACCAAGAGAACCTCAAAATCATCGTCAACACCGCTGATGATGAAAATTTCCACGGCCTGCATGTCAGCCCGGACCTAGATACAGTAATGTATACGCTTGCCGAATTATCGAACGTTGAACAGGGTTGGGGTTTAGAGGGTGAATCCTTCCGTTTTTTAGATTCACTAGAACGATTAGGGGGCGATGTTTGGTTTCGTATGGGAGATGTAGATTTAGCTACTCATATCAGAAGAACTGAACTGCTTAAAAGTGGCCAAACATTGACTCAGGTAACTGAATATCTGTGTAAGAAACTTGGCGTAACATCGACGATCTTGCCGATGAGTGATGATGAAATTAAAACTGTAGCGATTACTGATGAAGGAGAATTAGCATTTCAGGATTATTTTGTGCGCCGTCAATGTAAGCCAAAAATTTCAGCCATACGTTTCGATGGAGCAGAACATGCTCACCCTTCAGATTCGTTCAAAGATGCATTGGAGCAGTGCGGCTCAATTGTTATTTGCCCTTCAAACCCACTTGTCAGTGTCGGACCTGTTTTAGCACTATTAAATGTACGTGAGGCAGTTCAAAATTTCAAAGGTCCTAGAATTGCCATAAGTCCTATTGTGGGAGGAAAAGCGATTAAAGGCCCAGCTGCAAAAATGATG
>CAYMJY010000043.1:4765-10268 GCA_964391355.1 uncultured Dehalococcoidia bacterium
CCTTTAGTAAATGCCAAAATGCGGTTATTGCCCATGATTGATGACATCACTAGACAATCAGTAGCTCTCGCAATGTTCGATCATGTTTGCCGGGTTGCAGTCGAAGTATTCAATGCATCGGATTGTAAGGTTCTAGGTGGTGATACTTTGGTACAGCAAATCTCACAGAATTATGGTATTGGATTTACTGAGGATCGTGGGCATGACCTGAACTCTTCAATTTCTCTTGCCTTAATGGAAGCATGGGATGCGGATGTAAAAGGAGTGCTGGTTATCCCTGCGGATGTGCCAATGCTAAGCGCAAATGATCTGAATGACTTGCTTATTGCAAGCGATGATTTGACACAACCTGTAGGTACAATGGCCATGGCTGACGGAGGCACCAATGCTATGTTTTGGCCGGCAGGAGTAAATTTCCCTCCTTCCTTCGGCGAGCATAGCTTTTCTCGGTTTAAAGCCTTTACTGCTGCTTCTGGAAAACCACTTGTTAGCGTTAATGCTGCAGGGTTGGTTTTTGACGTAGATACTATCGAAGACCTGCACTACGCTGAAGCCAATATCCCAGAATTTTCTGAGAAGCTGGCAGAGTTCAAATTTCTAGTCAGTCAGTGGATTTCTTCAAATCCTCAAAAACCACCTTGGGAAATGGCACTAGAGGAGGAAAAGTTTGGTAGCGAATAAACAGGAACCGAAAATAGGCGTTCTTCTTGCAACACGAGGCTTGGTTATGCGTGCGCAAAGGGAGAACAAATCTATTGACGTATCTTCGTTTTTTAATATGGCAGAAAAAGCTGAAGAAATTGGATTGGATTCAATTTGGGTAGGTGACAGTTTGGTTTCAAAGCCCAGACTCGAACCAGTATCTGTAATGTCTGCGTTAGCTTCGCTTACAAAAAAAGTGCGTATAGGTAGTGCGGTAATGCTCCCAGTTATCCGAAATCCAGTAACACTAGCTCATAGCCTGGCAACAGCAGATGTTATTTCTGGGGGAAGACTTCACCTTGGTTTTGGGGTTGGAGGGGCATTCACTACGGAACAATCAAAAGACTGGACAACAGTAGGAATAAATCCACCAACCCGCGCTTCGAGACTCACTGAGACTATTCAAATACTGAAGAAACTTTGGACAGAAAACGATGTTTCCTTTGATGGTAAATTCTACAAACTTGACCAGGTTTCGATTTATCCCAAACCTACTCAAGTGGCGGGTATCCCATTGCTTCTAGCAACTCACTATAGAACAGGCTCAGAAGCTCAATTTATGCGAGCAGCACGTTATGGTGACGGTATCATGGGTATTACGGATTCTCCAAATGAATACCAAGAAGCTTGCAGGAGAGTCATGATGCTTGCCTCAGAAGAAGGTAGGGACCCTTCAACTATTGAGCGGTTTTTTTATCTGACTGTAAATATTAATAATGATCAGAATTTGGCACTCAAGGAAGCAGATGATTTTCTGATTTCGTACTACGGAGTTCGGCACTGGGGAGACCGTTGGGGTCCTTGGGGTTCCGCTAATTTAGTAGTTAAGAAAATGCAAGAATATCTTGAAGCTGGTGCGCAGCATCTGATTGTACGCTTCGCCTCATGGGATCAACAGGCACAATTCAAGCGTTTCATAGAGGAAGTATTACCTCATTTTAAATCTAGTTGATTACCTAAATTCCTAATACACGTATACGGTTTGCTACTTCAATTCCTATAGAAATTGAGCTATCGCTGTGTATTAGATCTACTACACCCCTGTAAGGGGCATTGTCTACCACCGAAATCGTTTCGCCGGGTAATATTTTTTGATCAACCAGAAATTTGAGTAACGGGAAATCCTCGTCTGGAATTTGTAAAATTTGATACTTCTTTTGTTTTTTTGATTCGCTCAATCTCAAGCTTCCAGGTCGACCTTTTGTAAGAGGTGATTCGTCTGCTTTATAAATAGGCCTGCCATAAGGGCATGTATCGGGATAGCCCAGTTTTTCTTCCATACGAAGCAATAAACCAGGCGAAATCGAGTGCTCTAGCTGATGTGCTTCTGTTTCAGCTAATTCTATAGGAACATCAAGGATATCAACTAAAAGTCTTTCTGCGAGTCTATGACGCCTGACGACATGTTTGGCTATTTTCTCGCCCGAAGAAGTAAGCTCAATTTGTTTTTCTTTGTTGAGTAGAACCAGTCCGTCTGCAGTCATCCTTTGAATCATTCCAGAAACTGATGCCATAGTCGTCCCAACACCCTCTTCTATCGGGATTCTACGAAGGTAATTCGCAAGTTCGCTTACATGGGGCAGGATTTCATCTTCATGTAAAATTGCTAATGATAGAAGGTAATTTTCCGCGGCATGCGACATTGCCCTTTTGCCCTTTGGCGCCAATCGGACACTTGAATCATTTTCAATTTTCGGTTTAGCACTAGCCATGATCACTCCACAATTTGTACGTTTATTATCCCTTTAATTAACAAAATCTACCATGCATTAGAGCCGATAAGATTAATTCGAATTGCCCACAGTTTAAAGCTTCTATAGACTTAATGTATGACAAACCTTAGTGGCCCATCGATACTTCCATCCTCGGGAAGGACAAATTCAGCCATAGTGATGCTCCATGGCAGGGGTTCAGATGGCAACGATATGATCAACCTCGCTTCATATTTCCGTGAGAAATTACCCGACACAGCTTTTTATGCACCGCATGCTCCTCATAGCTATGAGGATAGTCCATTTGGTTTTCAGTGGTATTCCTCTGCTTCTCCTGAAAAGAGAATACAAGGCGTGATCGATGTCGCTGCAGCTGTAAACAGTTATATTGATCAAATTATTGCAGAGCACGATATTCATTCTTCAAATGTTGTGCTATTGGGATTTTCTCAAGGGTGCATTACTGCATTACACGTAGGCCCTAGAAGGGTCCAGCCTCTCGCAGGTATTGTCGGCTTGAGTGGTGCGATAACCACTGCATTTGACCTTCCAAAGGAAGTCAAAAATCAAACGCCTGTATTGTTAATACACGGAGAACAGGACCAAGTATTACCGCCAAATTTGTCTGTTGAAGCTAGTGAACAATTAATAAATGTTGGAACTCCAGTTGATTTGCATGTCATTCCTAACCTTAGGCATTCTATTGACAATAGGGTTATTGAAATCACCATTGGTTTTCTGCTCAAAGTTCTCTCTTAAAATGCTCATTACTATTACTAATCTGATTTGTTCGATCGCAGTATCCAACAAATAAAATTGCCCAAAATGAGGTCACTATGAAAGTAGCTGTATGCGTTAAATGGGTCCCAGTTGTTGCACGTATGAAATTTGACTACGAAACAAAAAGAATTGTTAGAGACGGTGTACCTAACGAACTTAATTCTTATGATCAACTGGCGGTACAAAGATGTATAGAGCTACGACAAGAGGGACATGAGCTAGATATCCACGTATATACGATGGGGCCTCCTGCTTCGCTTCAGGGATTGCAACAATGCATAGCTATGGGTGCAGACAACGCATATCACATTGTTGATGCGGCTTTTGCTGGTTCAGATACTTTGGCTACCGCTCGCGCTCTTAGCCTTGCATTGAGTAAGAATAAATATGACATGGTGCTTTTTGGAGCACATAGTGTAGATGCAGAAACAGGACAAGTAGGTCCTGAAGTAGCTGAGATGATGAGTTTGCCTCAAGTAACGAATGTACGAAAACTAGATATCCTTGATAGTTCAAGGGTGCTGGTCGAGAGGGAAACAGATGAAGCAATAGAAACGTACGAATGCACGCTTCCTGTCGTTATTTCTGTAGTGGAGGGTATCGCCCCAGAAGTTTTCCCCAATAGAGAAGCTATGCAAAAAGCTAGAGAATTCAAAGCAATAGAAATTTCAGCAGAGGAGCTATCTTCTGACCTTTCTATATTTGGACAAAAGGGATCACCAACATGGGTAGAGGAAATTCAGATCGTAGAGTCGGGCAGGGATCAGAATTTAATTAACGATGATGCCGAGACTATGGATGCTGCAAAATCCTTAGCCATCTATCTAAAACAAAAGGGGCTTTTAGATAGTAATTCGCGTACAAAAAGTAATAAGTCTGCGCCGTTAGCGCATATAGAATCAAGGGCGAATGTTGGACCCAGTGTGTTAGTAATCGCAGATATATCTGCTCATTCAGTTAAAAAAGTCACATTTGAATTATTAAGTGCTGCTAGTAAAGTCGCCGATCAAATTCAAGGGCATGTAATTTGCTTGGCTATAGGATCCGCTTATATCAGTGAACATGTTGAAATCCTGGGGAAATCTGGAGCGGATATTGTGGCAACGGCTATAGATGAAAAACTCCAACATTATAAAACTAGCAGCTATGCAGAAGTGCTAGTTTCTGCAATGAATGAATATTCACCTTATGCTGTTTTGGTTTCATCGACTGTTAACGGTAGAGATTTAGCTTCGAGAGTAGCTGGTCGCCTTGGACTGGGCCTGACGGGTGACTGCGTGGGATTAGAAGTTGATAATGAGGGTCGTTTAGTACAACTAAAGCCAGCATTCGGTGGCAATATAGTTGCTCCAATTTTATCGAGCACTTCGCCGTATATGTCGACAATTCGGCCTGGACTTCTTGAATCCTTAGAGCTTAATCCAGATCGTAAATTCTCTAGGCATGAACTTTCCGTAGAAATTCAAGACGACAGTTCATTGCGTTTGCTAGAGGTTAGACCTGCAGAAGAAGGTTACGACACAGCCGATCTTGAGGATGCTTGGGCTGTGGTTTGTGTAGGAATGGGAGTAGGAAGCAAGGATAAAATTAAAGAGCTTGAACCAATTTGCAGTTTACTTGGTGCTGAACTGATTGGTACTAGAGATGTAGTAGATGCAGGATGGATGTCACGTCAGCGTCAGGTAGGATTAACTGGTCGGTCAGTTGCACCGCGGCTCTATATAGGTGTTGGAGTAAGAGGTGATTTTAATCACACCGTAGGTATTCAGCGTTCAGGAACAATTGTTGCAATTAACAATAATCAACGGGCTCAGTTTTTTCGTTCATGTGATTTTGGTGTAGTGACAGACTGGGAGGAATTTATTCCTGCACTAGTAACTGCGATTGAAGAGGTATCGCCTGATAGTTAATTGGTTAATGAACCGACGGATTAAGTAGACCATATATTAAAGTAGTAATGGGAATATCTATTGAATGTTCATTTCCTTTTTTAATTACCGATCCTAACAATGCCTCTATTTCCATTTTCTTACCCATTTTTTTATCCCTTGCCATAGAGGTAGATCCATTTGAAGGGTAAAGATGTAGCGTTTTCATTGAAGAACCGACAACATTACTATTAAGATTTGCTCCGGTTGCGTTACCGATTTTGGCGTATTCCTGCATCATTTTTTCCATGATTTTCAACGTAAATTCATTGGACCTTATTTCGCCAGCAGTAAGATCAGTAATCGAAGTTACGGCAGCTAAGGGCCCGAGGAATACTAATTTCGACCAAAGCTCGCGCTGAGGGAATTCGGTTAATTCAA
>CAYMJY010000044.1:0-9959 GCA_964391355.1 uncultured Dehalococcoidia bacterium
TCAGCGACGAAGCTCGCAGATCACTTAAAGTTGGCATGGATGTTTTAGCGAACACGGTAAAAGTAACACTTGGGCCGCGTGGTCGTAATGTAATACTTGATAAGAAGTTTGGACCACCAAACGTGTGTTCAGACGGCGTCACGATCGCTAAAGAGATTGAATTAGAAGATCATTATGAAAATATGGGAGCGCAGCTTTTAAAGGAAGCAGCAACCAAGACTAATGATGTTGCTGGTGATGGTACAACTACGGCTACCGTACTGGCCCAAGCGATAATTAATGAGGGATTCCGGAATATTGCTGCGGGTGCCGACCCTATGGTATTGAAACGTGGCATAGAGAAAGCAGTTTCTGCTATCCGTGATCAAATAGGTACTATGGCTACCCCAGTCACGACTAAAGAGCAAATTGCTCAAGTTGCATCACTTTCAGCCCATGATACAGAAATGGGCGCTTTGATAGCTGAAGTAATGGAGAAAGTGGGCAAGGATGGAGTCATCACTGTCGAAGAAGGAAAAAGCTTAGGGTACGAAGTCGAATATGTTGAGGGAATGCAGATCGACAGAGGTTACATTTCTCCATACTTTTTGACTAACTCTGACCGTATGGAGACTGTCATTGAGGATCCTTATATTTTAATCACTGACAAAAAAATCACTGCGGTAAATGACTTGCTCCCAGGGCTTGAGAAAGTACTTCAAATCACCAAGAACGTGGTTGTAATTTCTGAAGATGTAGAAGGCGAGGCTTTAGCAACACTAGTAGTTAATAAACTCAGAGGCACATTAAATGCATTAGCAGTTAAAGCCCCAGGGTTTGGTGATCGAAGGAAAGAGATGCTTCAGGATATCGCTACCCTTACTGGTGGCACTGTCATTAGTGAAGAAATTGGAAGGAAGTTGGATTCTCTTACTCCTGAAGATTTTGGGAGAGCACGAAGAGTGGTTGCAACTAAGGAAGATTCAACATTTGTAGAAGGTCACGGATCAGAACAAGAAATTCAAGATCGGATCAAGCAAATTAAGGCACGTATTGAAGATACGACTTCAGATTTCGACCGAGAAAAACTGCAAGAACGACTTGCAAAATTATCAGGTGGGGTAGCCATCATTAAGGTTGGTGCAGCCACAGAAGTTGAACTGAAAGAGAAGAAAGATCGTGTTGAAGACGCCTTGTCTGCTACTCGAGCTGCTGTGGAAGAAGGAATTGTTCCAGGTGGCGGCGTCGTGTTAGTGCGGAGTGCTTCAGTTGTTGATGCATTAAAATTAACGGGTGATGAACAGACAGGTTCACGAATTGTTCAGAACGCTACTGAAGAGCCCATTAGACTGATTGCTATCAATTCCGGCCAAGCTGGTGACGTAATTGTTAACCAAGCAAGGGAATCTGAGGGCGATTGGGGATATGATGCCGAAGCGAATGAATGGGGGCACATGATTGAGCGTGGTATCGTTGATCCTGCTAAAGTTAGCAGGGCAGCTTTAGAGAATGCAGCTAGTGTTGCTGCAATGGTTTTGACTACAGAGTCACTTGTAACCGATGCACCGCAAAAGAATGCTCCAGCTGCACCCGCTATGCCTGATATGCACGATATGATGTAGTTAGAAGTTCATTAGCATAAAAAAATAGCCCCAACTGGGGCTATTTTTTTATGCTGCAAGCAATTTCCGGAATCTTTCTTCAGACCGATAAGGTCCCACGACTGCTAATTTGTAAAATGCAGGGTGTAAAAATTCACTTGCTACGGCATGGATATCATTTATAGATACCGATCTCACCTCTTCTACTACTTTTTCAGGAGTTTTGACCTCGTTGAACAATAATTCTTGACCGCCTAGCCATGACATTACAGCTCGAGTGTCCTCTAACCTTAAATATAACCGGCCTGTAGCGAATGCTTGGGCATTGGACAGCTCATCTTCACTAGCATCCATACAAATTCTGCTTAGCTCATGTTGAAGTACCACTAATGTTTCATTAATTTTCGAAGGATCCACACCACAATACGCCGTGAGGGCCCCGCAATCTTTGTAATGAGATGCATGTGATGCAACGTCGTATGCAAGTCCCCGCTTTTCCCTAAGCTCCATAAATAACCGACTGGACATTCCTTCACCTAATATTGTGTTAAGTAGGCCCATCGAATACCTGCGAGAATCCATACTTGAAACACCATTCATAGCCAATGCTAAATGCGCTTGGTCAGTTTTGCGATTACCAACCGCAACACGTGCGGAAGCAACATCAGGGTTTTTAACCCGATGCCAATCCAAGGGAGTGGTTTTGTTCCAATCGCCGAAAAGCTTTTCTGTTTCAGCTACTGCTACTGAATGAGAGATATTACCCGCTATCGCTATTACCGAATTCTGAGGCCCATACTGATGATGGTGATAGTCAGCAAGGCTGTTCCTAGTTATAGAAGATACTGAGTCTTTGGTGCCCCCAACATCCCTGCCCATTGGTTGATTTGGCCAAAGAGTCTGGTCTATCAGCATATCAGCATAAGCGTCAGGCTGGTCGTATGTCATAGCCAGCTCTTCTAGGATTACATTTTTTTCACGTCGATGTTCGTACTCTGAAAACAAGGGATTTTGGAGCATGTCAGCAAGTACATCCATCGCCAGGGAGAAATGTTCAACAGCTATCTTAATCCAATAAATCGTCATCTCCCTATCAGTACTTGCATTGATAATCCCGCCCAATGATTCAATTGGCCCGCTTATCAAATTAGGAGATGGGCGTTTCTCTGAACCCTTGAATAGCATATGTTCTAAGAAATGCGATGCACCCGCCATGCTTTCATTTTCATATCTAGATCCAGCATTCACGAATACTCCGATTGATACGGAACGGGTGTGCGGCATATTCCCGGTTAAAATTCTTAAGCCATTTGGAAGTACAACTCTTTCAAACAATGGACGCCTCGAATGGTATTTTTACCATTTTAGGGAAGAAGGGGCCGAAAGGGTCAAACCTAAACGGAAGCATTAGTTAAGCAATTATGGAATAGGTACCAACAATTCTTGGCCTAGATACGGCACCAACGCGGGTGGAACAACCACAGATCCATCTGCTTGTTGATAATTTTCTAAAATGCCGATTATGACTCGAGGTAGTGCAAGCCCTGATCCATTGAGCGTGTGAACAAATTCAGTTTTCTCTGCAGCATTTCGCCGGAAACGAATGTTGGATCTCCTACTTTGAAAATCTAAACAGTTCGAACATGAACTTACCTCAAGCCATTCTTGAGAACCAGGCCCCCAAATTTCCAAGTCAAAACTTCTAGCTGATTGGAATCCTAGATCTCCTGAGCAAAGCTCAAGTACTCGATATGGTAAATTTAATTTTTTACAAATTCCCTCAGCGTGAGACACCAGAGTATTCAATGCTTCAGCTGAATTTTCAGGAGTCGTAATTTGATACATTTCAACCTTGTCAAACTGGTGAACTCGTTTTATACCTCGAGTATCTCTTCCCGCAGCTGCCTTCTCCCGCCTGAAACAAGGTGAATGTGCCATATAAAGTTTAGGTAGCGAAGAAAAATCAAGAATTTCGTCACGATGAAGGCCCGTTAAAGGGACCTCAGCAGTAGGTATTAGCCAAAGATCATCCTCATCATCATGGTAAAGATTTTCATAAAATTTTGGTAAATTTCCTGCACCTTCCATGATGCTTGATCTAACTAACAACGGCAAATGAAATTCTTTGTAACCATGCTCGGTCCTGTGCACATCGAGCATTAGATTGATTAGCGCCCTTTGTAAGCGTGAACCCAAATCAGTAAAGACATAAAAACGAGAGCCTGAAAGCTTTGCTCCTCTCTCCATATCCACCAGTCCAAGTAATTCGGATAATTCCCAATGGGGACGAAAATTATTCGCAGGTTTTGTGTTTAAATTTTCCACCCTGACAACAACGTTATCCTGTTCGCCCTCCCCATCGGGGACTTCTTGTGACGGAGGATTGGGAATTTTAAGCAGTAGTTGTTTTAACTCGTCGTTATATTTCCTGAGTGATTCCTCAGCATCTTTTATGGAATCCCCTAACAACCTTGTTGACTCTTTGGCACCTGTGGCGTTTTCACCTTGCCTAATTAATTTAGCGATGTCTTTAGTTGTGATATTGCGCTGTTCCCTTAAATTATCCAGAATTTGATTCGACTCTCTACGTTTCTTATCTAATTCAATCAAGGTATCAACTACGAGAGGATCCTCTCCTTTTCTACCGAGATCTTGTCGTACTTGATCAGGGTTTTGGCGAATCAATTCAATGTTAATCATTATTCGCCTTCAAGCGACCTTACCTGAGGGAAAAGCAAAACATCACGGATAGCGTCTTGACTAGTTAGTAACATCACGAGTCGATCTATACCTATACCGAGACCCCCAGTGGGAGGCATTCCATGTTCAAGAGCTAAAATGAAATCATCGTCTATACGGTCAAGCTCTTCGCCTTGATAAGTTTTGCGTAATTGTTCTTGTTCGTCTAAGCGAATGCGCTGTACATCAGGATCATTAAGTTCGCTGAAAGCATTGGCTATTTCCATTCCCCCTGCATAGGCCTCAAATCTTTCTGTGTAGCCAGGATTATCTGGTATGGCTTTTGCTAGTGGTGACATTTCTACTGGATAGTCTATTAGAAACGTGGGTTGTATCAAGTTTGGTTCGACGTATGTGGAAAGTAATTTATCGATTAGACGCCCACGGCTTTCTGCGTAAGTTGCTGCAAGGCCCAGATTGTTTAGAACAAGGGTCATACTTTTTGCGTCTGGGTGGTCGCCAATGTCAATTCCGGTATATTTTTTAATTGCATCATTAAGTTTTATTCTCGGCCAAGGAGGTGCAAGTTCAATTTTAGAACCATGAAAGTCTATGGAGGTGCTGCCCAAGGCTGAACTTGAAACAGCAGGGACGAGCTTCTCTACCATACTCATCACTTTCATATAATCGGAGTATGCTTCATAACTCTCCAATAATGTGAATTCTGGATTATGATCATGATCTATCCCTTCATTTCTGAAGACTCTTCCAATTTCATAAACTTTATCCATTCCCCCTACGATCAATCTCTTAAGGTACAACTCAGTAGCTATCCTCAAAAATAAACGACGATTAAGTGCTTTATGTTCAGTCACAAAAGGAGTAGCCATAGCTCCTGCGGGTACGTTAACTAATACAGGAGTCTCAACCTCTATAAACCCTCTTTTGTCCATGAAATTGCGTATCGAAGAAATAATTTTGCTTCTTGTTCGCATTACTGTGCCAACGGATTTGTTAGCAATCAGATCCAAATACCTTTGTCTATAGCGAGTCTCTCTATCGTTTAAGCCATAGTAAGCATCCGGTGGAGGTCTCATAGCTTTAGCCAATATTTCAAGTTTTTTAACTTTTACGGATACCTCGCCCATACGAGTACGCATCAGAGTACCTGACGCACCTACGAAATCACCCAAATCAAGGTTGTCCATTAACTCAAAAGACTTGCCGGATTCGTTTGATCGAATAAATAGCTGAATTTGGCCAGTGTGGTCCTCTATATCAATAAAGCTTGCCCTGCCCATGTTTCTCAATCGCAAAATACGGCCAGCAACTGAAGTAGCGGGAGTTGTACCTTTAGACTCATTTTTAATAAAAACCTGATTCGCTTGGAGACAACTATGGCGTTTGGACGATTTGCTTGGGTATGGATTTATTCCGTGATTTCTCAGGGCTAATAGTTTTGCCCGGCGGCTATTTAATAGATCTTCGCCCCGTTGTGTCATGGACTGTATCCCTGATGCTGATGCAGATTAAGCTAGAAGCCTTCTTCTATTATTTATTTTACCTGGATTACTTTTAGATGTTGCATACCAGAAGGGACTGGAAAATCAATCTCATCACCTTTCATTCTGCCCATGAGGGCTTTGCCGATTGGAGATTCATTCGAAACCCTACCTTCAGATGGTGATGCTTCTGCACTACCTACTATAGTATAAGTTGCAGGCTTTTTTGACCCAGTAGTCGAGACTCGCACTACAGATCCTAATTGTATGATATTCGATTTTGATCTGCCCTTTTTACTAGTAGTAATTAACACTGCATTTTGGATCATTGCTTCTAACTCTTGTATTCGACCCTCTAAAAATGCAAGTTCATTCATTGCTTCTTCGTACTCTGCGTTTTCTCCCATAGCGCCGAGTTCTTTGGAGGCTTGGATTTGACTAGCGACATGAGGACGCCGGACACTACGCAGCTGTTCCAGTTCAGTCTCTAATGAGAGAAACCCTTCGTTGGTTAAATAGGTCTTTTCAGGCGCCATACGCATCATCCTAGTAGAAAGCTATCACAGTGACTAGTTGTTCCGCACTTTATAGGCGCACATTCTATCGCTGCGGGTTGTGCCACGCAAATTAACGCTTGATGCAATCCTTTCGCGTCTTGATTAACGTTTAATCTCAAAGCAATATCATTGACCAAGGATTGTTCAATCCATACTATCGTTCTACTAGGTGTAGGGTATGTTGAGTGTGTAAGGAGCTAACGCTTCATGCGGGTAACTGGAGGTACTGCCAGGGGAGTGCAGATTCACTCACCCAGTGCCAAGGGTGTCAGACCCACTACTGATAGAGTGCGTTCAGCTCTTTTTAATATTTTGGCCTCGAAAGGCATCGAAGGTTTAGCAGTAGTGGATTTGTATGCGGGCACAGGATCTGTAGGTATCGAAGCACTTAGTAGAGGTGCTTCTAGGGTTGAATTTGTCGAAAATAACCGACGACAGGCTTCTGATATCTTGAAAAATGTTTCCTTGGCTAAAGTTGGAGACCGTGCAGTTATTCATTGTTCCAAAGCAGCTGACTCATTAGAGCTTTTGAGTGGACCTTTCGACCTTGTTCTAATGGACCCACCTTATTCTGACCCGTTTCCTGTTGGTTTGCTAGAACAGATTTTTGCAAAAGGCTTATTGAATTTGAATTCACTGGTAGTTGTTGGCCATTCATCAAGAAAAGCTCCCCCATCGACATGTGGAGAACTCAATCTCACCCAAGATCGACAATATGGTGATTCTGGTTTGGCATTTTACTCTACCGGTCAAAAAAGGAGCCAAAATTGACAACTGCGGTCTACCCTGGTCGATTTGATCCGGTAACCCTGGGTCATCTGGATATTATGCAAAGAGCTTCAAAGCTCTTTGATCGGGTAGTTGTAGCTGTTTTTGATCATCCTGAAAGGCAACCTTTATTCTCAACCTCTGAGAGAGTCTTAATGATTGAAGAGGCTACGCGAGGAGTACGAGGTATTGAAATTTTGCCTTTCGATGGGTTAATCGTGAATTTCCTAAGAAATACAGGTGCAAATGTTATTGTAAGAGGTTTGCGAAAAAATGCCGACTTCGAACATGAATTCGAAATGGCATTAATGAACAGGCGTTTAGCCCCAGAGGTTGATGTGGTTTGCCTTATTACAGACTTACAGCATCAATTCATACGCTCAAGCCTTGTAAGAGAGGTCGCTCGCTTGGGTGGTGACATAAGTGGCTTGGTTCCCCAAAATGTGGATAAGGCCTTAAATGAGCGCTTGGTTCAAGATATTTAAGTAGAGAGGTTGTGGCTATGGAAATAATGGAATTAATTGACCAACTTGAAAACCTTGCAGGAGGATCTCGTAAGGTTCCAATTACTGGCAAAACAATAGTGAATGGCGAAAAGCTGCGGGATTTAGTTGACCGAATGAGACTTTCAGTACCTGAAGATATGAAGCAGGCCGCGGAAATTCTTGAATACCGTGAGCAGATAATCACAAAAACTGCGAGCGAAGCGCGCAAGCTTAAAGTTTCTGCAGAAAGAGACGCAAAAACCCTTGTTGAAGATAGCGAATTAGTTGCATCTGCTAAGCGAAGGGCTGAAGAAATCATTAAAGAAGCTGAAGAACAGGGACATAAGATTATCGCTGCAATTGAAGAGGATGCTCGGTCTAGAAGACGAGGCGCAGACGAGTATGTCCGTGAAACTTTGGTCAAATTGGATGAAGAACTAGCAGCGGTGCTAGAAACCGTCAGGCGTGGTGTTGACTCAGTGACACCTAAAGATATTGAAGAACCCTTAAGCGCCGCAAGTTAAGGCCTCAAGCCGACTTCCTAAGTTGATGATACTCTAGTGACATACCAACAATGGAGGCGGCTTTATGCCTAATAGCAAGGTGGAGGGATCTACATACTCCCTCGCTAGTTTTATTTCAAATATTCCCTTAAACGACATTCCAAGTGAAATCCTTCACGAATCTAAGCGAACTCTTATCAATGTTTTAGCTATTTCACTGTCTGGCACTCAGGAAATACCGTCCAAGGCTTTAATAAATTGGGCTAGTACTCAGAATGCTTCTCCTCGAGCTACAGCTATCGGAGGTTTGAGGACAAGCCCCAGCATCGCCGCTTTATTGAATGGTTATTTGGCACACATTCAAGATTTTGACGATACACATCTTCCTACGATATTACATCCCAGTGCCCCTGTATGGCCGGCAGTATTAGCCCTAGCAGAACTAAATAGAACCAATGGTAAGGAAACGCTTGCTGCATTTGCATTGGGAGCTGAGGTTGAATGCCGAGTGGCGATGTCTGTCTATCCTTGGCATTATGACCATGGATGGCACATTACCGGCACTGCTGGAGTCTTTGGTGCAGCTGCTGGTGGGGGCAGAGTATTAGGTTTGGCTCCTGAAGTTATGAACCATTGCCTTGCTATGGCAGGTACTCATGCTTCAGGACTTAGAGAAGCGTTGGGTAGCCATGCTAAGGCTATGCACCCAGCTAGATCAGCAGCTATTGGCCTTGAATCTGCAGAATTAGCCCTATCAGGCATGACTGGGCCCGAAGATATTTTGGGAGGCAGGAGAGGTTTTTGGGCAATCCATTCGCACGAAGGACATAGTGAATCACAATTACTTGATGGTTTTGGCCAAAGGTGGGAAATGAAGAATAATGGCCTCAAACCTTTCGCTAATGGAATAGTTGCGCATCCTTTACAAGACGCAATCATCCAAGTTAGGAACACGTATGGTATTACATCTGAACAAGTGGAAAGTTTAACTTTCCGTGTAAATCCTCTTGTAGTTGAGTTAATGGGCAGAGCGTCTCCAAGGACTGGCTTTGATGGTAAATTTTCTTACAGACATTGCGTAGCTGTGGGGTTAATTGATGGGGCTGGCGGCGCGTTTCAATTCACAGACGAACGAGTGATGGATGCTGAAGTGATTAGACTGCGATCGCTAATTAGTGAAATCATTGACCCTGTAGTTAAAGAAGATTCAACTCATTTAACAGTCAAACTTAAAGACGGTAAAACTATAGAGTTGTTTATAGAGCATGCCATTGGTACTCCAGAGAACCCAATGACTGATCAGGATCTCGAAATTAAATTCATGTCTTTAGCTACTGAAGTGATGCCAAAAACACAAGCACAACAATTACTCGATGCAGCTTGGTCTTTGGATTCTGCTCATAATTCAGAATCTTTGATGAATTTGGTCTCATTATAACGGAGTACCAAATGACTGATTTATTATTTAATGTGGATAGCTATTCAAAAGAATTTGATGCCAATTTTTTGGCTGTTAATAACAATGCCGTAAGACTTGACCGAACATTATTCTATCCTGGTGGTGGCGGACAACCTTGTGATTTAGGAACCTTGGCGAGTGCAGACTCAGAATTCAAAATTACAAAGGTTTGGAAAGAAAACAATGAAATTTGGCATCAACTGGAAACGAGCCAATCTATAGAGCAGTTAGAGCTAGTACGAGGATTTTTAGACTGGGATAGGCGTTATTCTCTTATGCGCACCCATACTGCATTACACGTTATAAGTGGAGTGATTAATAGAGATTATGCAGGCGTAGTTACGGGGGGTAATATGGAACCCTTAGCCGCAAGAATGGATTTCGAAGTTGAGAACCTACAAGGATCTTTTGCTGAATTTGCTGAAG
>CAYMJY010000045.1:0-9486 GCA_964391355.1 uncultured Dehalococcoidia bacterium
AGCCGATCTGCTGTGATTGAGTCTCTTTCTAAATCATGGCAAGCTAAATTTGCATTAAGTTGCGAATGGAGCGCTAATGCCCCACCAGCATGATCGGGATGACGGTGAGTTAAAATTACTTTACTAATGGGGGCTACATTGTAACTTTCCAGCAGTTTAATCCGTTCTGCGTGATCTTCTTCTCCAGCCCAACCTGAATCAATCAGCACTGAAGTATCAGACCCGCAAACTAAAAATGAATTAGGAGGAGGAAATCCAGTAAATGGTTCACGGCCAACGGATATTGGATATACGACGGACTCAACTTTCATGGCAATGCATTGTATCTTGGAATACAAGAAAATATTAAGGAGTGTCCATTGCCAATCGAAATCGATGGGCCGGTTCAAATAATCAAGGTTCCGGAGATGGGACCTTACAACAACAACGGATATATAATCGCAGACCCAAAAACTAAAGAAGCTTATATCATTGACGCTCCTGCACAGGTTAGTGTGTTACTAGCTGAGGCTGCAGATTACCATGTTAAAGCGGTGCTCATAACGCATTCGCATCCAGATCATATTGCTGGTTACACAGATTTAAAACTTAGCACAGACTTACCTGTAGGAATTCACATCGCAGATGCAAATAAACTTCCTGAAGCCCCTGAATTTTATTTGGAACATGATATGGAATTGAATGTAGGATCTCAAAAATTCAAAACTTTACATACACCTGGCCATACCCCTGGGGGAGTTTGTTTCGTTTCCGATCAGTTTCTCATCAGCGGCGACACTTTATTCCCAGGAGGACCTGGCATGACGCGTTCTCCTCAGAGTTTTAGGGAAATTGTTCAGAGTATTAGCAACCAACTACTAATATTGCCTGGTAATGCACTTGTCCTACCGGGTCATGGCTTAAATACTCATATTTCTGATGCAAGAGAAGAGTTTGAACTTTTCGAGGCTAAAGAGTGGCCAACAGACTTATTCGGGACTGTCCGTTGGGATCAATTTTATGCAGAAATAGATGATCCCGGAGATAAGTAATGTTAACTAAACGCATAATACCTTGCTTGGATGTTGATTCTGGAAGAGTCGTAAAGGGTATTTCATTTGTGGACTTAAAAGATGCTGGAGATCCAGTTGAGCTTGCGGCTTTTTATTATCATCAAGGAGCCGATGAAATAGTTTTCCTAGATATCACCGCTTCATCAGAAGGAAGAGGCACCATTGTTGGTCTTGTGGAACGAGTTTCTAGAGAAGTTTTTATTCCACTCACAGTGGGCGGTGGTGTTCGCACTACGACAGATATCAAGGGTCTTCTTGAAGCTGGTGCTGATAAAGTTTCTATTAACACTGCAGCAGTCATGAACCCCCAACTTCTACGGGAAGCTTCAAAACTATTTGGTAGCCAATGCATAGTTACTGCTATTGACGCCAGAATTACTTATTCAAATGCGGACTATAAAAATAACCTTTCGCCGTTCGACCCGGAATTACAGGATATTAAGTTAAGTGAAAACTCAAGGTGGGAAGTTTTTCTGCATGGTGGCCGAACACCGACTGGAATCGATGCTGTTAAATGGGCAGAAAAGGCACAAGAGCTTGGGGCGGGTGAAATATTATTAACAAGTATGGATGCGGATGGTCATTTGGATGGGTTTGATCTGGCTTTGACGCAGTCAATATCTGAACGTCTATCCATCCCTGTTATAGCCAGTGGAGGCGCGGGATCTAATGAGCATATTTTTGATGTTTTAACTAAAGGTAAAGCAGATGCAGCACTAGCAGCTAGTATTTACCACTACGGGAAGACGAGTGTCATGGAGACTAAAAACTTCCTTTCTAATCAAGGAGTTGCAGTTCGTTGGGCTTAAGGACGAGAGAAAAACTAGCCAATATAAAAATGATTGCTTTTGATATGTACGGAACTCTAGTCCGTAATGACCAATCATCCTGGCAATCCTTAACAGAGGATCTGGTGGAAGATTTCGCTCTGCCCGTAAATGCGTTGAAATTGCATGAGCTTTGGTCGATGCAAGAAAGAAAGTTCAGGGAACGTCGATTAAATTATAAGACATTAAAGCTAAATCCCCCTTTCGTTTCTTACAAAAGTGCATGGGGCATAGCATGGGATAAAGCATTTAAGGACTCTGGCATTGAAGCCGACTCGTCTATTTTTGCTCAACGTGGCATCGAAAGAATGGGATTAAGAGAATCTTTTGATGACTCAACATTCGTACTCAATCAGATGAGTGAGAAAATAAGACTGGGCGTATTGTCAAATGCGGATGATCAGTATTTATCTGCTTCATTAATTAAGCATGGGTGGAAGTTTGAGCTAACACTCTCTTCAGAATCTGCTAGAACATATAAACCAGATCCTGAGATATTTCGATTATTTTGCCAAAAAGCAGGCTTGGGGCCTAATGAAGTGCTTTTTGTTGGAGATTCTTTATATGATGATATCCATGGTGCTAAAAACGCAGGTCTCAGTGCCATACAAATCTTACGGAATCAAGATACCCCAGGGAGAACTCCCATACCCGAGGGTGTCGAAATGATACCTCCCGACTCAGTAATAACGTCACTTACTGAATTATTGGATTTGATTCCTTGAATCAAGCAGATGAGAACTTAAGGAGACTGACATGGCTAAAAAGGATTCTGGGCAAGTAACACTCGATAATAATGGATTGGTTACAGCTATATGTCAGGATGTGTCATCAGGCAAAGTGCTAATGGTGGCACATATGAATTCCGAAGCATTGGATAAAACATTCAGTACAAATCAAATACACTTTTATAGCAGAAGCCGAGAGGAGTTATGGCATAAAGGTTCGACTTCGGGTTCGATACTGCATTTGGATTCTGCTTTCATTGATTGTGACGGAGATGCATTATTGTTTAAGGTTCACCCAGAAGGCCCAGCATGCCATACAGGTGCGGACTCGTGTTTTTTCACAGCTCTAGATCCCACAATGTCATTTACGCACAACAAGTCAGGCCCAGGTGTCCTTGCTGAAATATTCCAAACTATTAAGCAAAGACAAAAAGATAAGCCTTCAGAAAGTTATACAAATCAGTTGTTTGAATCAGGATCGAAGCGGATAGCACAAAAGGTTGCTGAAGAAGGTGCTGAAGTAGCTATTGCAGGAGCTACAGCGGACAAAGATGCTATTGTTGGAGAAGTAGCCGATTTATTGTTTCATACTCTTGTCTTGTTGGCAGATGCAGAAATTTCCCCAGAAGAAGTCTGGAGTGAACTTAGGGCTAGGCAAAGTTGAATTCCAAGCCGGTAACTTTTACTAGCTTGTTTGTTAGACTTGGGGCATGCTGAAGAGTTTATTGATTGCGAATCGTGGAGAGATTGCCTGCAGAATTATACGCACTTGCCAAAAATTAGGTATCCGTTCTATAGCTGCCTATTCAGAAGCTGATGCAGATTCACTCCATGTGAAAATGGCAGATGATTCAATAAAAATCGGCGGGCCTGTTGCTTCTGATAGCTATCTCAGGATAAAGAGAATAGTCAGTGCGGCCAAGAAAATGCATGCTGATGCTGTGCACCCAGGGTACGGTTTCCTTAGTGAAAACCCATCATTTGTTCAAGCTTTGGAAGATGAAGGGATAGGCTTTGTAGGCCCGAGTGCTGAAATTATTCGGGATATGGGCGATAAAATTCAAGCAAGAAAATTAGCTAAGCAAGCTGGAGTCCCAGTGGTACCAGGAACAGAAGGAGAAATGACTGATACTGAGGCGACTATAGAGGCTCAGCGAATAGGATTCCCTTTGATGGTCAAAGCTGCAGATGGCGGTGGCGGCATGGGCATCAGGTCAGTTGAAAACCAAGGGCAGTTATTATCGTCGATGGCACAAGCCCGAACACAAGCTGAAAATTCATTCGGCTCTAGCCGTGTTTACCTCGAGAAACGTATTGATGGGGCTTCTCATGTAGAAGTTCAGGTACTAGCTGATAGGCATGGTAACGTGGTGCATCTTTTTGAAAGAGATTGTTCTACACAACGCAGAAACCAAAAAGTACTGGAAGAGACTCCTTGCGAAAAATTGGATCAGCCTACTCGACAAGCACTCCTTGAATCAGCCGTAAACCTAACCAAATCGATCGGTTATGAAAATGCAGGAACGATAGAATACCTTCTGGCTCCGGATGGATCTTTTTATTTCCTAGAGATGAATACCCGGTTACAAGTAGAGCATCCCATTACCGAAATGATTACTGGTCTTGATATTGTAGAGTTACAACTTCGAATTGCTTCAGGAGAAAAAATTCCTTTCGCACAGGACGATGTTAAGCCAAACGGAGCGTCTATTGAAGTCCGAATATACCCAGAAGACCCCGAAACCTTGCTTCCCACTTATGGGATAGTTAGTGGTTTAGTTGAACCTGAATCTGATCATGTTCGGGTGGATGGAGCTTTGCAAGTTGGATATGAAGTTTTACCGTACTACGAATCTTTAATGAGTAAACTCATTGTGTGGGCAGAGGATAGGCCCAAAGCTATTAAGGCTATGAGAGATGCAATAGCTGCTTATAAAATTGAGGGAGTTGTCACAAACCAACCTTTGCTCGATAAAATACTCATCCAGCCAAAATTTCAACAAGCGAAGTATGATACACATTTCTTAGAGAATCTACTTTCGGAATCAGCAAACTCTGGTAGTGGGAATGAAATGGTCGCTGTTATTGCCTTAGCCATGGCTTTGGCTCAGGATCGGGACCGTGCTTCTCTGCCGAGCAAATGGAAAATGCATGGTAGAAGACAATCGATGGTTGGACGTTTATCGGGGGGCATTAACTGATGCGTACTGTTCGAGTGAGAGTTAACGGTGAATGGTATGACGTTAGAGTAGGTGATATATACCAAAGCCCAGTTGATGTTGAAGTAGACGGTGAAATTTATATGGTGGAGCTTGATGCTGCGGTTTCTGCAGGAGTTAGGCGCTCTGAACCTATCCGCTCTTCTCGCTCCCGCAACGAACAGGCAGGACTGAGAGGTCTTCGGGATCCAGATGAAAAGATAATTCGCTGCCCATTGCCTGGAAAAGTAATCTCAGTATCGGTAGTCAAAGACCAAACCCTTCAGCCCGGTGATGAGATATGTGTTTTGGAGAGTATGAAGATGGAACAAAGTGTGCGCGCGTCTGAAGTAGGTGTAGCGAAGAATATTAAGATCAAAAAAAATCAAACTATTGGGGCAGGTGACCCCATGATTGAGTTGCATTAGTAATGGTTAATTCTGTTGATAAATTTAAACTAATAAGCTTAGAAGAACTGAAACAACGAAAAGTCGCTACGTTTGAATTTCGAAGTCCTTCATTTGGGTTGCATGATGTAGCTTTATTTTGGGATGGTACAGGAGTATATGCACTAGAAAACTCTTGCCCTCATTTGTTTGGCTCTTTGGCGGACGGTATTGTTCGGTCAGGTGAAGTATCGTGCCCTTTACATGGAGCCATGTTCGATTTGGCTACAGGAAAGTGCACTGATTCATACACTATTGATACCTCTTCATACGTTGTCGAAATATCTGAAGGCATGGTGTGGGTGTTTGCACCTGGGGAAACAAGAGGCTAAAAAGCACTCACTACCTTAAAAACCTTTTCAATACATTTGAAGTTATGTCGGATACCCCCTTATCCCATAATAATGAAGATACATAGCATATAGACGCTGCTGAAAAAACTGACCCTCCGTTGGGTGTTTCATAGATTGCCATTTCTGCGCCACCATCATCTGGGTTGGTGCCTTTTGCAAGTAGCTCAATATTTTTAGGAGAAAACCTTGGTGAAATCTTGTCAGTTTCATGACCAGATGCGCCGCCGGGAATTCTCATGTGCTGGCTTTCAGTTCCGAATAGTTGATTGTTCCTTAGACCGGTACCTTCGAATACCCAATGATCAGCATTGCTCACCTTGTAGGGTGCTGCAGTCATAATTCCTCGTTTATCGTATACGACACCTAGTAAGTTAGCTTCAGATTCATTCCTAGCATGGAATCTACTTTCTAAATTTTTTGAGGATAGATAATCAGCAGGGAAGTTATGGACTGCCATGGAAGTTGAATCTACCAGCTCAACTTCAGCATTAATCCCATTCCCCCCGAGGTACATGAGTCTACCACCTGTCTTATGGACCCAATCTTTGACTTTGTAGTACATTTTTGAAGTCCAGTATTCAGGGTGCGGACCGAGAATTAATACCTTATAACTTTCTAGACTGAATTCATCATTGTGTAACTGAGTTTCAGAATAAACATCATGTGAAAAACCTTCTTTTTCTAACCAGGCTAGAAGTCGCCATTCTGCAGGAGCTACATGGTTTGCAGCACGCCCTTCGATCGGATCATTGACTTCTGTGAGCTCTGGCACAAAATTGATTAACTCTGGTCGATCTAATGACTGCGCAAGGGGATGAGGAGTCATCACATAGGAGGCTGTAGTTCCTTGGGTGTACCTTAACAACTCACTTCTAGCATAAACAGTTGGCTTTTCGGGAAGTCCTTCAGGGTGGATATAATTAGATCTACCGCCAAAGTTGTTGTATGCGTTCCAATTTAAATCCGAACATAATACCGCGATTTTTGAACTAGGTTCACTTGGTGCTATTACCCATGGGAAGGAAAAAAAATCGCCCGACTCTCCCTTAACATGAAAGTAATATAAACCAGACTTAGCTGGAGCATCTATATATTGCTTGTGGTCAGGGCTCGTGTAGCCGACGGTGTTCCACTTAATACCAGTTTGAGTGTAGTCCCTGTCAGGGGCTATTTGCACTGTTGCTCGAGGACCATGTTCATCAAACCAACCAATTGGACGTACAAATTCACGGGTCAGCCCATAACGCCAAAGTGTTAATTTATATGGTTCCGGTGAGTGGATGCGAAATTCTGAACGATCACCAAATTTAATAGATTTAGGCCAAGAATAACCGATTATTCTTTCCCCTAAGAGACGGAAATGGTAAACACTTTGTAAGGGCAGATCTAGAGAAACTCGTTTAGACCCAAAACCTGCTTTTGCAATAATCACATCGTATTTTCCACTTGGAAGATCAATGTGTACGGAACCTGAAGCTCGTGAACGAGTTTCAAAAGATTCATCATTTGCATTGATGAATTCAACTTGCGCATCGGAAATAGCTAGGTAACGCTCGTCGCTGATGTAACCAATTAGCATATCAAATCACCTAAAACTCATTAATTTTAAGCCAGAAATGCTGGTGCTCCATATTAGTTTTCCTCAATCAAATTTTCAGCACCAAAATATTCCAACATGGGGTCGAAGTAATATTCAATCCATCCAGTTTCGCAATCTTCTAGTTGACCTTGTGGGATATTAGTATGGGTTAGAGTTAGAAGAGTGTTGTCCCCGATTGATTCCAATGCTAACTCTACAACTGAATCTGGAGCATCTTCTGGGAAGTGAACAGTACGCCAAGTTTGTACTATTTTCACGTTTGCGAACAATTCAATTGTTGCTCCTCTGATGAAACCATCCCAGACAACGAATTTTCCTCCAACGAATGGTTCTATCTGAGCCGCTCCACCAGTCATATTTGAATGCTCATATTCGTTCATCCACGATTCGTAGATAACACTGGGAGGTACTGGGAAAACATGGGATATTTCAAGTGATTCAAACATTTGCTTTCAATCTTATAGTAAGGATGAAACTAGTGCAGTAATTCAGCGATTTTATCAAGGGAGTCCAATTTTAGCCCCTCCCAATTTTTTGCTTCCTGTTTATATGAAACGTCATCATGCGATTCATAATCCACTTGCAATAGAGCAGCTGTCATTCCAAAATCTTGAGCACCGGAAAGCTCCCAATCTCCACCATCACCAACATAAAAACATTGAGGAGGATCCACGTCTAGATATTCACAAATCAAATTGTATATTCGAGGATCGGGTTTAATCAGACCAACCTCAGCTGATAGAACCTGCGTATCGATCAAATTTGGGAATTGGCTCAGCTGCCAAGCATTCACCATTTCTAGACCACAATTACTAACCAAACCTACTTTCATTCCTAATTTCTTGATTTGATTTACAGCGCTAATAGCACTTTGGCGAGGGATTAATACATTTTCAGCAAACTCTGTTCTTGCTCTTACTGCACGTTCTATATTAGAAGCATCAACAGAGACTCCAAGTTTGTTCAACATATCCTGAAAATAAACATAGGTCGAACATGACGCGCCGCTGAGACGTTCCTTGACTGAATTCTTCCAATATTCTTGAAATTGCGGGAATTCGACACCTAACATTTCAGAGATTAGCTGGTTGGTTTTTGTGCTTTTTGCTGTCGGTTCATCAGCTAAAGTTCCGAATAAATCAAATACCACTGCTTGAAAAGATGATTTATTCTTCGACAAGTTTTGCCCCTTTAGCCAAGCGAGTGAAAATATCACTTCCGGCTGTGAGTCCTCCGTCGACTACCAAATTAGCACCAGTAATAAAGGAAGCCTCGTCTGAAGCAAGGAATACTATTGCGTTTGCAATTTCTACAGGTTCGGCAATTCTCCTAAGAGGGTAAAGCGATGAGACTCGATCAAACCTCGCCGGATCCAGCGGCACTGAAGGATCTTTGCCTGCATCCGCACCTATCGTAGTGCGCACTGTGCCGGGGGCTACAACATTGCAGCGCAATCCTTGAGGCCCGTAAGTTACTGCGACAGTCCTTGTTAAAGAGATTACTCCAGCTTTAGCAGCGCTATACCCATCTTGAGCGATTCCAGTCATTCCATTGACAGAAGTTACGTTAACGATGCTAGATTTCGGTGTATTTTGAAGAAGATAAGGAATGGCTGCACGAGTGCATAAATACACGCTCTTTAAAACGGAATCTTGGTCTTTTTGCCAAGTTTCCAAATCGGAATCCAAAAGGGATTTGCCGCTTGTCGTCGCAGCATTGTTTACAAGTACGTCTAATTTACCGAATTCAGAAACCGTTTTTTTGAAAATATAAGAAACAGCATCTTCGTTTGTGACATTTGCATGAACATAAATCGATTCATGGCCAAGTTCTTTAACAAGTTTCTCACCCGAACCATCATCCAAATCGACAACTACTACCGATGCACCATATTTAACAAATCGCCTAGCGGTTTCAGCTCCGATCCCTTTGGCACCGCCAGTAATGACTACTATCTTCCCCTGAACTTCCATGTCCGTAGGTTACACCAGAAGGGACGAATACGGTGCTATTTACTGTATATGATAAGGAAGCTTCAACAAGAGGCCCAGATTAGAAATACTGGGCCTCTTGTTAGAAAATTAGCTCTCGGAACGAAGTACAGTTACACCAATCCAGATGCTCCACAGCGAAATCAGCATAAATCCAAGTCCTTGAATACTGGTGTTGATGACGTCTGAGCCCAAAACACCAAAGACCACATTGAGGATTCCAATTATGATGCCTGCACCCGCAATTGCTTGGCTGTAGTTTTTCTGTTGCCAAAATGCGTAACTAAATAA
>CAYMJY010000046.1:0-9307 GCA_964391355.1 uncultured Dehalococcoidia bacterium
CGGTTGTGCACATTAATGCGGCTGTAGCCGCTGTTGCAGCTGCTATTTTAGTAGGGAAACGTCGTTCACCAGGTATGGAACCGGCGAATATTCCCTATGTAGTATTAGGAGCAAGTTTGCTGTGGTTTGGCTGGTTCGGTTTCAACGCTGGGTCAGGCCTTGCAGCTGACAATGTTGCAATTAATGCATTCTTAGTTACTAATACAGCTGCAGCAACTGCAGCGTTAACTTGGGGAGTTCTCTCACAAATACAAAATGGGAAAATGAGTGCCGCAGGTGTCGCAACAGGAGCAGTTGGCGGGCTTGTAGCCATCACCCCAGCGGCGGGTGCTGTAGGTGTAATGGGAGCCTTAGGAGTTGGTCTTGGTGCAGGTTTGCTGTGCTATGGAGCAGTTCTTTTGCGCCCCAAGATCGGAATAGATGATTCATTAGATGTCTTTGCGGTACACGGCATTGGCGGAATTTGGGGCGCAGTTGCCACTGGTATTTTTACAGTCAGTGCATTTACTGGAGGGACTAAAGGATTAATAGAGGGAGAGATCTCGCAGTTGGGCACGCAAATAATCGCTGTCCTTGCCACCATCGTGTATTCGTTTGTAGTAACTTTCATAATTTTGAAAATACTCGATATGATTCCTGGGCTGGGTTTACGTGTTAGCGAAAGAGATGAAGATCAAGGACTGGATATATCAGCACATGGTGAGCGCGCATTTGTAGGTGATGGTGCTGACTAGCTTTCTTGTTGGACCATAAGTCTATTAAAGGGGATCGTTATGATCAGAATCGAAGCAATAATCAAACCGGAGCGTGTAACTCATGTCACATCGGCCCTACTGGATGCCGGATGTAAGGGGTTTTTCTACCACAATGTGACTGGGCAGGGTCGGCAAGGTGGAGTAGAGGTTTTCGTAGGGAGGGGTGGTCAGATGGCTAGCCGTTCCTCAGTACCGAAGACTATTATCACAACGATAGTTGCTGACGAAATGCAAGAAAAAATAGTCGATGCAATTGTTAATGCTGCTCGAAACCCTAACGGGGGTGAAATCGGTGACGGGAAAATATTTATTTCTCCAATTTCCGATGCGATTCGTGTAAGTGATGGGCAAAAAGGCGGAGACGCGATTTAAATTCTTTAAAGAGGAACGGGCAAAAGCCCGTTCCTCTTTAAAAGCAATTAGCTATTTTCTGTTATAAATTCGATAACTGCTTGGTTGAAGACGCTTGGGTTTTCCCAATGAGCCCAGAAACCTGTTTGAGGCAACGCTTTGAATGTGGCATTGGGAATTATATCAGCTAGTCTTTGCCCAGCATCAAGTCCAAAACCACCAGAACCATCACACCAGACAACAAGAGTAGGCATATTCAACTGAGCCATATCTTCTTCGGATGCATAGTAATTTCGACCCACTCCATCTACAAGAGCTTTGTAGAAACGGGTTTGTGCATCGTTTGTGAAGGGGCGTTTGTAATGAAGCAATCGAGTATCAACAAGTTCATCCGAAACCTGCTCAGGATGATCACGGTGCATGACCATGACAAGCCTGGCTTTGACGCCCTCCCAAGTTGGGTCCTTTAGTAATTCTAAAGTTCTTTGGGGCATTGGAATGCCACCTACAGGAGGCAGAGGAGCTTTTACGCTACCTTCTTTAAAGTCCATCCCGATCCCAGACTCAAAAATAACACCTTTAAGGCGTTCAGGTTTAGTCCTTGCTAACCAAGACACTGCTGAACCACTATAGGCTTCACCATGAACCCATGCCTTGTCTATATCCATAGCATCCATCAGGTCAATTATTTGATCTGCTACTTGAGCTTGTGGATTGTCAGAGATTTCTGGTGCATCGCTTAATCCATGCCACAATATCTCTAAGCCTATTGTGTGCATTTCTTTAGACAAAGGAATGACGTTCCTTGCAAAAGTTTCTAAGTGGCCTCCTCCCCCGTGGGTCATTATTAAAGTTTCTTTATGGTCTTGACCGGCTTCTGCAATTCTGCTTCTATACTTTTCCCCTTGTATGAAGCGAATATCAGCACCGATTAATTCATTCCAAATTGACAAAGACATGTTTGTACCTCCAGATGAACCATACATCACTTCACGCGATGGGTGCTAAGGATGTATAATGCTATACGAAATAAAAGAACCAGAAGTAGAGAAAGCGGATAAATCGCTCAATGCTAAGTACTGAGAATAAACAACGTATAATCAAAGACTTTCAAGTTGCCCAAGAAGATTCAGGCTCTAGCGAAGTCCAAATAGCGTTGTTGACTGAGCGAATACGTGGGTTAACAGATCACCTGCGATATCATCATAAAGACCATTCAACCAGACGAGGCCTCCTTATGCTCGTTGGTCGCCGCCGTCGATTATTGAAATATTTGGCAAAGCAAGATACCGCCAAGTACAGGAAACTAATTGGCGAGTTAGGTCTTAGACGTTAGTAGAAATAGACTTAACTATTTCCCTTACACCGTTTTCTCCTCTGCTGAATGAGAGGGGAATTCCTCATGAATAAGTATGAAATTGAATTAGCGGGACGTGTATTGTCCATAGAGACTGGTACTTTAGCCCAACAGGCTCACGGATCAGTAGTTGTACGATACGGCGATACTGTAGTTTTAGTGACAGCAGTGGCAGGGTCAGCAAAAGAAGGCATCGACTTCATGCCACTTACAGTTGATTATGAAGAACGATTGTATGGGGTAGGTCGAATTCCTGGGTCATTTTTCCGTAGAGAAGGACGACCAACTACTGAGGCCATTCTAGCTGCCCGACTAACAGATCGAACTATACGCCCCCGATTCCCTAAGGGAATTCGCAATGAACTCCAAATCATTTCTACTGTTTTATCTGCCGATCAAATCAACCAACCAGACCTCTTATCTATAATCGGAGCATCTGCGGCTTTGAGTATTTCCCATATACCATTTGAAGGACCTATCGCAGCTACACGAATGGGTCTAGTGGATGGGCAATTAACTGTTAACCCGACTTTCGAACAATTATCAGCGAGCGAGCTTGATTTAACTATCTCAGGCAGCCGTGATGCGATGATCATGGTCGAAGCTGGAGCCAATGAAGTGAGCGAAGAAATTATTTTGGAGGCCTTGAGAATTGGGCAAGAAAACAATGTTGCTATAGTCGAATTCCAAGACCGAATTATTGCTGAAATCGGTTTACAAAAAGCACAAGATTGGTTGCCTGAAGTCACAGAGGAAGATAACGACCTTAGTGTAAAAATTGAGGAAATCGCAAGAACTAAATTAGAGTCAGTAATCGATAGAGGTGAAGGCCGAGGTGAACGCTCAGCTGAAATGCATTCGATTGAGCAGGCAGTTAATGATAATTTAGGATCAGAATTTGATGGCAAATTAATCGCAAAAACGTATGGCAATCTGGTGAAATCAATAGTTCGTTCAAAAGTTTTGAATGAAGGTAAAAGGCCTGACGGGAGAAAATTAGATGAAGTCAGGCCACTCTCTAGTTCGGTAGGTCTTATCCCTCGAACTCATGGTTCTGCGTTGTTTCAGCGAGGGGAGACTCAAATTTTAACATTAACTACGCTTGGGTCACTGAGCATGGTGCAAAGATTAGATAGTTTGAGCCCAGAAGAGACTAAGCGCTATATGCATCACTATAACTTCCCACCATATTCAACAGGTGAAGCACGGAGAATAGGAACGGGGAGGCGCGAAATAGGGCATGGTGCATTAGCAGAAAGAGCTTTAGTCCCTGTGATACCAGATGAATCAGAATTTCCATATGTTTTGAGATTGGTGTCTGAGGCACTTGGGTCAAATGGGAGCACATCAATGGGATCGGTATGTGGTAGCACGCTTTCTTTGATGGATGCTGGAGTTCCAATCAAAGCCCCTGTCTCAGGTATTGCCATGGGTTTAATGACTGACGATGAGGGTAATCACGCAATCTTGACAGATATACAAGGTGTAGAGGATTTCATGGGAGATATGGATTTCAAAGTAGCCGGAACACCTGCTGGAATAACAGCGTTACAGATGGATATAAAAGTTTCAGGGATAACGCCAGAAGTAATGCGTGAGGCTTTATTTCAAGCTAATAAGGGAAGGGCACATATATTGGCGCATATGCTTGATACCCTTCCTGAAAATAGATCAGAGCTTAGTGACCATGCTCCACGCATGGTTCGTACGCAAGTACCTGTCGATAAAATAGGAGTTGTAATTGGACCCGGCGGTAAGACAATTCGAAGTATTATCGAACAAACAGGTGTGAGCATCGATGTTTCAGATGATGGTGGAGTAACTATTGGTTCAGTAAGTGGTACAGCTGCTGCTGAAGCATTAGCCATAGTAGAAGGATTAACCAAAGAGGTAGAAGTTGGACAAGTGTACTCAGGTAAAGTTTCTAGGCTAATGAACTTTGGTGCTTTTGTAGAAATACTCCCAGGAAAAGACGGATTGGTTCATATTAGTGAACTTACTACGGAACATGTTGCCAGTGTCGAGTCTGTCGTCTCAGTTGGAGATGAAATCGAGGTTAAGGTCATTGAAATTGATCGAATGGGACGAGTAAATCTTTCGCATCGAGCAATTATAGAGGGTGATGATTATTCACCGCGACCTTCGAGAGATACGGGTGACAGAAGAAGCGGTAATCGTGATCGCGATAGAGGAGATGATCGCCGTAGGAGATAGTTAATGACGATTGTTTTCGGTTTTTTAAAGAGATTTTTAATTTGGAGTCTCGTTTCTGCTCCAGCTGGGCTTTTTTTGGGCATCCTGATCAACTTTATAAAAAGCGATACGTCAGATTTCTTCAGGTCAACTGAGATATTTTATGGGGCAGTGTTGGGCATAGCCCTTTCTGTTTTCGGTTCGTTTTTTTCCATAACCACACTAGTCTTAGGGAAACCTTGGTTAGATCGATCGAATGGCTCTGAGAAACTGACTGGTGTTATCGTTTGTTACGGCACGATCATTATTGGTTTGTTATTAATCAATTTGAAGCCAGGCTAATCTGATAAATCGATTACTATGGCTGCATGATCACTGACAGCATCACGTCTATCTGTATCTGGGTGTTTGGACCATTTATATTTCACTTCAACTAACCTATTCAACAGGTCTTTGTTCAAAAATGCTTGATCCAACCTGAAACCATTTCCAGCGTTCGGGGAATACCACGTATAAACTGCTTCGTTTTTGTAAATATAACGAAATGCATCCATCCATGAATTTTCCTCCATGCTTGTCATCCATGAGTCCGATTCTTTAGAAAAAACAGGATTTTCTTCATCAATTCCAATCCTGCCAGTATTAGTATCTCCAGTAATCATTGCGGGCCCATTAGGCCAATTACGTGCCATACGAAGAATTGATTTGTGAAATTCGTATTTTCGCTTACCGGCAAATGAAAACGTCGGTATGTGCACCATGCAAAACCCAAAGGATCTCGGAGATTCTATTTGTACTGGCAGCCAGAGTTTGTTGAATCTAGAAATGGGGGGGGCTTTAAGAGGAGATATAGGCCATTTTGATGCTACGAGGAGCCGGTTAAGTGCAGGATTTTCTTTATCTGCAGTGGATATTTGATACTTTAGGCCTTTGTTTTCAAGTTCTTCCTGTAGCCATTGACTTGCTGGGGTACCTCTGAATTCACATAACCCTACAACATCTGCGTTCCAGTTAAATAATTGTTGTGCAATTAGTTCTATACGTTTACCGCCGCCTGCTCTGATGTTCCATGAAACTATACGTGTCATATGATGAAACTAATTAGGCTTTCAGGTAAGGGGTAAATCGATTTCATATTTAGCAATCATCTCATCCAATAATTGCGCTATGTCGTTCTCTGGTGGCGTTAAGGGTAGGCGGGGATTACCTACAGGAAAACCGACTTTATTCAGGCAATACTTGACCGGGATGGGGTTAGCTACAACAAATAATTGTTTGCTAATTGGTAATTGCTTTAAATGCTCTGCTGCTGCAGCACGCAAATCGCCTTCAAGGATATCTTGAATCATTTTTTGAATTTGGTTACCTATTAAATGAGCTGAAACACTAATCACGCCATAACCACCCATAGAAATTACGTGAAAAGTATCAGCATCGTTACCGCTCCAAACTTTAAAATCAGGAGGTGCTGAATCAATAATTTGCCCGATTTGAGATAAGTCTCCTGAAGCTTCCTTGACACCACAAACGTTAGGAATTTCTGAAACTCTCAAACAAGTTTCTGCTGTCATGTTAGTTATTGTTCTGCTAGGAACGTTATAGGGTAAAACGGGGAGGGGAGAACTTTCAGCGACGGCTTTAATATGTTGGAAAATGCCTTCTTGAGTAGGTTTATTGTAGTAAGGAACTACAATCAACAGGCCATCTACTCCAGCTTTTTCTGCTTGTTTAGAGAGGCTAATTGTTTCATTAGTTCCATTTGTTCCAGATCCCGCTATCACTGGGATTTCTTCACCTACAAGGTCTTTAATCTCTGACCATAATTTGTAATTTTCGTCATGAGTGAGACTAGGGTTCTCGCCAGTTGTACCTGTAACAATAAGACCTTCAGTTCCCGAAGAAATCAAAGAACTAGCCAAGTGCTTTGCTTGAGCAAAATCCACCGCACCTTCTGGAGTAAAAGGTGTGACCATTGCGGTCATCAATCTACCAAAGTTAGCCATAATAACTCCAAATCTTTCCCATACTCTATTCTCTCAGTTTATACATAGCAAGATGTAAAATAGTTTATGAGGTATGCTGCATAAATGAGGATATTGTCATGGAATGTGAATGGACTACGAGCTCTTTATAAAAAGGGACTTTTCTGGGAATCCCTTCATGATTGGGATCCTGATGTAATTTGCTTACAAGAAACAAAATCAACTTTAGAACAACTCCCGCTAGAAATAAGCCAAATGCCAGATTACAATTCGCATTTTTTTTGGCCTGAATTTAAGAAAGGGTATAGCGGTGTTGCTGTCTACTCGAAGTCTCTACCTCTTTCGGTGCAAAACGGAATTGGGAATAGCGCAATGGATAACGAAGGCCGTGTCATAGTTGCCGATTATGGTGAATTTCTATTGGCGAATGTATATTTCCCAAACGGAAGATCCAGCCCTGAACGTTTGGATTACAAAATGCGATTCTATGATGCATTTCTTGGTTACATTAGCAACTTAAAATCTTCTGGCCGCAGGGTTATTTTTTGCGGTGATGTTAATACAGCGCATAAGCCTATTGATTTAGCTAGGCCTAAGGCAAATGAACATACTTCAGGGTTTCTTGAACAGGAAAGAGCGTGGATAGACAAATTAGAACTTGGTGGTTTTGTCGACATTTTCAGGGATTTTAATAAAAACCCGGAGCAATACACTTACTGGGATACGATTTCAAGAGCGCGTGAGAGAAATGTAGGATGGCGGATTGATTATTTTTTCGTGGATGAAGAATTAAAACCGCATGTTAAAAACTGCTTCATTCTTCCTCAAATTTTTGGATCTGATCATTGCCCAGTTGTACTAGATATAGATTTATGAGGTGTCGGTGAACAAAAATTTGGCGCAATTTACTCTTTATTAGTTAGCCGAATCAGTTCTTCAGCTATCTGAACGCCATTTGTTGCAGCACCTTTTCTTAGGTTGTCTGATACCACCCACATTGCTAAGCCATTTGGATGAGAGTCATCAGATCTTATCCTTCCAACGAATACATCATCATGGCCAGAAGCATCAGCCGCTAATGGATATAGAGAACTGAACGAATCGTCGATTACTGTGACACCTGGAAAAGAATCTAATAACGTGCGAGCTTCTGCTGGCTGCATAGGCCTTTCAAATTCAATGTGAAGAGCCTCACTATGCGAAATTGGTACTGGTACACGCACACAAGTTGCAGATATCTGAATCAAGTCAGAATGAAAAATTTTACGAGTCTCATCTCGCATTTTTCTTTCTTCTGTCGTATACCCGTCCTCAAGAAAAGTTTCTACCTGAGGAAGGGCGTTGAACGCAATTTGGTGAGGATAAGCTTCAGGTTTGATCGGCAAACCATTCAGTATTTGGTTGGTTTGGTCTTGAAGTTCCGCCATAGCTGCTTTACCGGTACCTGATACTGATTGATAGGTATCTACAACTACTCTTTTAATAGGATTGACTTGATGCAAAGGGTACAAAGCCATAACCATTTGTGTTGTTGAACAATTTGGTACCGAAATGATACCTTGGTGACTCAGAATGTCTGAACCGTTAATTTCGGGTACAACTAAAGGAACTGCAGGGTCCATGCGGAAAGCAGCACTTTTATCTATGACAGTGCATCCTTGCGAGACTGCTAAAGGGCCATAAATCTTACTTAAAGAAGAACCTACAGCAATAAAAGCAATATCCGTATCACTAAATAATTCTTCTGTTGGTAATTCGATTTCAATCTGCTGTCCTTGGAATTCTATCTTTCTGCCTACTGAATTGGATGAAGCACATAGGCGTAGCGAGTTCATCGGAAAAGATCGCTCTTCAAGAATTTGAAGTGCAACTTGACCGACTGCTCCTGTCGCTCCAATCAATGCTACATTGGGGGAAGGCATGTTCACTCCTAAATATCCAAAAGACTTTCAAGTCCAATGATCATTCCATCTCTTTTGAGTACTTCTGCGATTGCCATTAATACACCCGGCATATAACACTCTCTATTGATCGTGTCATGCCGTAGGCTCAGCGTTTGCCCTTGTGATCCGAAAATAACTTGGTGATGGGCCAGCTTACCCGGTAATCTCGAACTGTGTATAGAGATCCCTTGATCTGCTCCACCTCTGGTGTTACTTATAGCTTCACGTTGGGGTTCGTTTCTTGAAAATATCCCGGGATGCCCATCTTTAATTGACTGAACAATGGATATTGCGGTACCTGAAGGAGCATCTATTTTATTTTCGTGATGTTCTTCAAATACCTCAACATAATCAAAATAGGCTGCGGCTAGTTTGGCTAACTTCCCTAATAAAACAGCGCCAATAGTAAAATTAGGTGCAAGAATCGCTCCAGATTTATGTCTCAACACTTCCAAGCTCAATGTTGCAATTTGTTCTTCTGTAAACCCTGTAGAGCCTATTACTAAACGAACGCCTGCTTCTAATGCAGGCTGATATATTCCTAGTGTTGCTTCGGAATTTGTAAAATCAACGAGTACGTCAAATTGGTTACTCTCAAGAGCTTGAGCGAAAGTATTGAAATGGCCTACTCCAGTAGGTAACCAAGCAGGGTTAATTTGGTCGATGCTTGCGATTAAATCCATATTGTCTGCAGCATTAACAGCGCGAACCACTTCTTGGCCGACT
>CAYMJY010000047.1:0-9274 GCA_964391355.1 uncultured Dehalococcoidia bacterium
CTTGGGTATTGATTTAGATGAATCAGTTATAGCCTCCCGACCCTATCAACACATCGATCCCAATTATTCAGCTTGGGATTCAGAGGATGGGACACCAAAAGATGTCTGAAGATCTAAATTCATTTTGTAGCAGATCAAAAAATGAATAACGTTGAATTATTAGTTCAAATACTTAAAAACTCAGGAATTAAGAACGTATTTGGAGTTCCAAGTGGACCTGTATTACCTCTAATCGAAGCACTCAATCAAAGCGATTCTGTTAATTTTGTTTTGACTGCCAGTGAGACAAGCGCAGCATTTATGGCTGAAACTTCAGGTAGGTTGAGCAGGATCCCTGGAATTTGCGTTTCCACTTTGGGCCCAGGAGCCACGAATTTATCAACAGGTGTTGGAGGAGCATGGCTAGATGAATCACCATTAATAGCAATCGTATGCACATACAAAGAGTCCATGCTCGCACGGCGAACACAAATGCGAATAGACCATTTGTCCATGTTCAGCAGTTTCACAAAGGGGCAAATTCGACTTAATAAAGCAAATTTTGAAAGTACTGTCCGCGCTGCTTTGGAACTGGCTACAAAAGAGCCACCGGGTCCAGTTCTACTAGAACTACCTGAAGACGTGGGGTTAGCCCTTGCTGAAGAGATGCCCCGCCAAATCCATTTGTCTGCTAAAGCAGAAGCATCAACATCATTCACTGAAGTACTGTCCGAACTGTTAACTGCGTCAAAACGTCCGCTTGTTGTTACTGGCCAGGGGTTTACAAGAACTCGCCACCCAGATGCTCTATTAAGCTTTCTCGAAAAGCAGCAAATTCCGTACGTTAGTACTCTCCATGCTAAAGGTTTTTTACCTGAAAGTTACGTAGGTTCTTTAGGAGTTATTGGAAGAGCAAGAAGAACTGATGTACGAAAAATATGTCAGGCATCAGACTTGATTTTAGCAATTGGATACGACCCAGTTGAAATAAACTACGAAGAATGGCTAGAAGGGGTACCAGTAGCACATTTAAGTTGGGGGCCTGCTGACCCACAATCAGATGTGGAGTTTGTACTCGATGCTTATGGCGATCTGGATTCTTTGATCTCCGATTTATTGACTATATCCACAACTCCAAACAAATGGTCAAAAGACGAATGGATCGATCATCAAAAACAATTTCAAGAAAATCTACGCCCAGATTCTAAAAACTTTACCATTGATAAGGTCTTGGACATTTTAAGGGAAACTTTACCGCCCGATGCCATACTAACCTATGACGTAGGTGCTCATACTCATCAAATTGCGAGTCAATGGAGAACTGAAAAACCGAATACAGCTGTGGCTACAAATGGATGGTCATCAATGGGATATGGAATGCCCTCAGCATATGCAGCGAAGTTGCTATATCCAGATCGAACTGTAGTTGGTGTAGTGGGGGATGGTTGTTTTCAAATGACTGTGGGAGAACTGGCTACTGCACGTAGGTTGAATCTCAAAGTGCCCATTATTGTCTTAAATGACGGATGGTTAGGTTTAATGAAAGTCAAACAAGAAAAAGCAAAGCTTGGCACAGATAGTTCGTTTCTGGGAGGTTCCTTTTCGAGCCCTTCTAATTACTTTGGAGTTCCTTGCTATTCTTCAGGAGATTCGCAATCTTTTGAAGAATTACTAAACTGGGCTTTATCGATAGAAGGCCCCAGTGTTATCGAAGTAGATATCGATGTGGAGAGTTATTCACGCACTGTTTTTGATTGAAAGCGTTACTCAAAATAGGTATATTCACTCCCGAAATAGTACGACATGATAAACCGATTCATCTTAATTTTATTTATTATCCTTATGGGATGCTCTTCATCAGCTCCAGTTGAACATGCTTGGAAAATATCAATTCAAGATGGTGTGGTAATTGGGGAATCTGAACTTGAAACTAAACTGGGTGACTTACTAGCATTTGAAGTAACGGGTAATGTAGATGGCTCTATACATTTGCACGGGTACGATATTGAAATCCCATTTGACGCCAATTCCACAAACTATGAAAAGGTTCGATTAAACGCTACTGGCATATTTAATCTGGCTCTGCACTTAGGGGAAAAACATGGTGCCGATCATGATCATGATCATGACCATGACCATGCGCCAAATGATGAGACAGAAGAGGAAATTGTTGGTCGGCTAAGAGTTAACCCCAATTGAAAATACTCATCGGTATTAGCCTACTTGGAACATGGTTCCTCTTACACTCCACCCAATTAGTGAATGCGCATGGCTTTGGTGAACGCTATGACTTGCCAGTGCCACTACCTTTGTATCTATTTGGAGCTGCATTAGTCGTATTAATATCATTTTTAATTCTTGGGCTGTTTGGTAGAACAGAATTAAAAGCTTACAGCTATCCCACAATTAATTTGTTTAGTTTTAGGCTTATGAGGTTGTTGTTTAATCAAATCAGCAAGGGGATTCTCAAAGCTGTTGGCGTTTTATCATTACTGTTGTTGATTGTAGCTGGGTTTTATGGTGCGGATGATCCTAACAGAAATATTGCACCTACTTTGACATGGATAATTTTCTGGGTTGGTATACCTTTTATATCAATTTTACTGGGGGACATTTGGCAAATCTTAAACCCCTGGAAAACGATTTATGAACTAGTAGAGAAGTTCTTTACTATATTTAATTTAAAGCGACTGAGGCGCAAAAGTTCATACCCAGGTAGGTTAGGAAGCTGGCCTGCCGTGTTGTTTTTTGCAGTTTTTAGTTGGACAGAATTGGTAGACCCTGATGGTGTTCAACCATCCAAATTAGCGGTTTGGGCTTTTATTTATAGCTTGATTACGATCGCTGGGATGGTTTGGTATGGCAAAGAATCATGGATAAAAAACGCAGAGTTTTTCAGCATAATATTTACATTTTTCGCACGTCTTTCCCCTCTTAGTCTTAAAAATAAAGAAACTTTGAATTTAAGGCCATGGGGGTTGGGATTAATAGATCAAGAAAATCGACCTCGGGGTCAATCATTCCTTTTGATCTTTATATTATCCACAGTTACTTTCGATGGTTTCAAAGAAACTGGATCATGGGTGAGAATTGTAAATTCAATGCAAGACGGATTGTTAATATTTAATTCAAATATTTTCTTAGTAGCCGGAAGTGTAGGTATAGTTTTTGCACCACTGATCTTTTTGTTGGTCTTCGGGGTTACTTGTTTACTGTCTAAAAGTGTCAGCAGAACTGCTCAAAGTACTTTTGAATTATTAAAGCTGTATGCTGATTCGTTGATCCCTATTGCAGCTGCTTACCACATAGCTCATTATTTTTCATACCTGTTGATACAGGGCCAATTGATAATCCCTCTTCTATCAGACCCTTTTGGCTTCGAATGGGATCTTTTCGGCACATTCGATCATAAAATTAATATTGCCTTAGTGAATGCAAAGTTAGCTTGGATAGTAGGGTTAGCTGCAATAATAATAGGCCATGTTATGGCCGTAGTTACCGCACATATAATCGCCATCAAGCACATTGAGAGAAGAGAAATGGCACTTCGGAGCCAATATCCTGTGCTCTTATTAATGGTAGGTTACACTATCGTTAGTTTGTGGATATTGGCTCAACCTCTAATTGCACACTAGGTGGGATGATTAATGCAAAACATCAACCTTGAAGATAAAGAAGCCATGTTCGCTGTGGGCACACAATCGAATTGCATTTCATCTCTCTGGAATATCACATCTGAAAATGACGATATTGTAATTTACTCAAAACATAAAAATTTATGTTTTGTATTTAGGATTAAACCTAATGCCAAAGCATCATTATCAAAAATTACTTACGGAAGTGAAAATCCTGAAATATTAATAAGGGGTTGGAGGCCGCCAGGTCCAGAAAGAACAAGCTGGGAGAATGGTCTTACTATTGCCGTTCCCAGTTTGCAAACTACCAATCAGTATAAATTTGAAAACGTGGCAAATTTCAATGAAATTTTTTGGTGTGAGCCAGCTTACTCTGGCAATTTAACATTGCTCAGTGTTTGGCGTTCAGAAAGTGCACCCTCAGGGAAAGTGATAATGAATTTTCACTACAGAGCAACCGATTATGCTCTTATTCAAAATAATACTGAAATTCCAACCGGACTTTTAAGGTATCTAGATGATTCAGTGAAGTATGCAACAAAAAGTAACCAAGATTCGGATTTCTTGAAAATAGACACTGGTGAGAATGGTGAGGCATTGCTTTACGACTTAAGAGGAAGCAGGAAGTTTTTGCTACCTAATAATGGTGAAGTTTTCAGGTTTTAAATCAACCCCAAATCCTGGTGCATCGCTCGGTACAAGTTTCCCGTCAACAGCATAAGGGACACCAGGCATGAGAACCGCATCAGCCAAGCTTACACCTGGAGGTGATCCAATATAATATTCTCCCCATCGTACGGCAGGCATAGAGAAAATTGCGTGTTGTCCATATGGAGTAATAGCTCCTCCGTGAGGAACCACGCTTAATCCAGCTGCTTCAGCGATTGCACATATTTTTATAAGTGGAGTCAACCCTCCTACCCATCCTATGTCCGGTTGGAGAATGTCTGCTACGTGTAGGCGGGCTGCTTCGAAAAAGGGCTTAGTGGTATACCAATGTTCACCTGTTGCCAGGATTTGCCACGGAAGGCGGCGGCGGAGTTCTTGGTGTGCAGAAAATTCCTCCGGCCTAAGAGTTTCTTCTATCCAGCTTAATTGGTACGGCCTGAGTCTCTCAGCTAACTTCACGGTGTACTCAACATCAAAAGCCATCCAACAATCGAGCATAATTTCAGTATCTTGGCCAACAATTTCACGTGTTGCAGCAATCAACTCAACATTTTTGTGGAGCCCTTCCAAGCCATCATCAGGGCCATACGGACAGGGGAGTTTAGTAGCAGAGAAGCCTAATTCCATATGCCAGTCCACATCCCCACCCGTGGGGTAACATTTTATGAATTCTTTTTGTGGACCACCAATCAATTCGTAGACTGGTTTATCCAATACTTTCCCCTTCAGATCCCAAAGCGCAAGATCTATCGCGCTTACTGCATAGGATGCTAAACCCGAGGCTCCAAAAGGTGCACACAAACGAACCATCATATCGTAAATTTTCTCAGTAGCCATCACCGATTCACCCTGAATTCGAGGGCCTAAGTAATCACTAATTATCGAACCCAGAAAATCAGCCCAATAGAAAACTGAAAACCCTTGAGAGCCGTCATCTGCTGTCACCAAAACACCGGCAGATGGATTAGCTGTACTATTGGCCGGAGGCATCCACGAAGGTCTGAAGGCAGCGTAACGCGGGTATGGGGTCATAGGATTTGCAACAGGGCCGGAAGCCGACCAAGGTGGGCGACGTCCATTTTTATCCCATACTTTCCTCTGCTCTGCCTTGAAATCTGTTAAACCGAAATCTACAACTTCTACTTTTTTAATTTTCATAATGGAATGCCCCTGTTGTACAAGTATACCAAGGTATCCGCTATGCTATGCCCTGATTATCAGAAGCAAGCAACCATCTTGAATATACCAAGTATTCGGAGTGCTAAGCATGTTTTTGGGTTTAACAAAGAGTCTAAAGCTAAGATGCTTTAGGCTCTTTTGCAATACCCACTAAGATTGCAGCTAAAAACCAAGACATTGCCACTACAGCGAACGCCAATACATACGTGCCTTGGAAATCATACAAAGCTGCTACTACTAAAGGACTTGCAGCTCCCAGCAGGGTCATAGCAGGCCGCATTAAACCAAAAATCGCACCAAGGTTTTGTCTGCCAAAATATCTAGCAACTAACAGAGGTTCCAAAATGATAAAAGAGCCTATGCTTAACCCTTGAAAGATGCCGAAGATTATCAATTCTGTCATCGAATCAACAGTTTGCAGGAAAATCACGCACGAACAAATTAATAAAAGCCCAATAACTAATAATTTACGTGGGTGAAACTGGTCACCAAGAAAACCCCAAATCAACCTAGAAGCAATAGAAAAAATAGCATAAAACGAAACGGCATATGCTGCTGTACTAGCTGTAAACCCCACATCAATAAAGTAAGGTTGCCAATTGACTTGGTATCCAGCCATCCCCAAGCTTATAAATGCAAATGAAGCCGCCAATAGCCAAAACGCCTTCGTCTTGACAGCCATAGAACGGGTATAAACACCAGCAGCAATATTACCCTTGGAACTCGTAGATTCCTCTACTGTTGCAGGGTCACTGTTATCGGGCAGCAAACCAATATCTTCAGGCTGAGTTTTGATAAGTCTTGAAAGTGGTACAAGTATCACCATTAAGGAAATTCCTAAAATCACCCATGTATGGCGAAACCCAAATTCATCAGAGAAGAATTGGACCAGTGGAGGGAATATCAAAGGAGCCAGAGCACTTCCTGTGGCTGCAATTCCCAAAACTCTACCTCTTTTCTTAATAAACCACTTTGGTAAAACTGTCTGAGTCAAACCCATGCCAGCCCCCATTTGAGCAACACCTCCAACAACACCGTATAGCAGGTAATATTGAGTCAAAGGGCTAAGGATTCCAAAACTGAAAAGATCGCCAATAAACCCCATCCCGATCATAGAAAGTCCCATAGCAGTAACAGAAATCGTCATGAGGGTACGCGGTCCATTAGGTTTATCGAACCACGGACCAATCCATGGTGCAACAAATGCAGTCGATAATGCTCTAATTGCAAGACCAAGGCTGTATTCTGTACGTGTCCAACTGAATGCTTCCGTCATAGGTATCAGGAATGTGCCAGCACACCAGACGCTAATGCCCGCAGTGAATGCACCAGCGATAATTGCTACTGCAACTACTACCCAACCATAATAAAAATTAGGGAATTTGCTTAACAACATTACGATTCATGCATAGTAACACCTAAATAATAGAAAGCGCTTCCCAAAATCCTTGTATGTATTTAAGGTAATAAAATGGCTATAAACATTACTTTAATTGCTCCTGAAATCCCGCAAAATACTGGGAACATAATTAGATTGTGCGCAAATACTGGAGTGAGCCTTAATCTCATTAAGCCATTAGGGTTTAATTTGGATGATGCTAACTTAAGAAGAGCTTCCTTAGATTATCGTGACCTAGCAGATGTTTTTCTGTATGAGTCATGGCACGACTTTTTATCATCATCAAATGCTCCAAATATTTATGCTACGGTTCCTGATGCAAAAACTTCTTATAATGAAATCTCATTCACTGATGGTGATGCGGTGTTATTTGGATCAGAAAGCAGTGGGATTCCGCTTTCAGTACTTTCGAAAATCCCACAAGAAAATCATTTTAAAATCCCAATGGTTCCTTTTAATAGGAGTATTAATTTGTCCAACGCTGTAGCTGTAGTAGTTTATGAATCTTGGCGTCAGCTGGGATTTAAAGGTCAAGCATTGGCTTACGAAAAAAATGACGACTACTTCACATAAATAAATTTACTTTCCAGAAAATCTTAGTCGGTCCGAACAGGGGAATTATGTCACTAGAAGAAAAAACAAAATTGGGATTCCCAGTCCCACAAATATTTATAGACGGCAAAGTTGACCTTCATTTGATCAACAAAGTGGCAGAACACGCAGACCGTTTTAATTTCGATAGTCTCTGGGTTCAGGAGCAACAAATAGGCACAGCACCCTCCCTTGAGCCCTTAACACTACTCAGCAGTCTTGCTAATAAAACTCAAAATGTGAAGTTGGGTGTCTCAGTATTAGTTATGGCACGTCATGATCCCATCCAACTCGCAAAGCAAGTTGCGTCTTTGGATCATCTATCAGCCGGTCGATTAATACTGGGCCTAGGCGCTGGTAGCAAAGATGTTTCACCTGGTATCACCGGTGTTCAAAAGGATAGAAGGCTTTTGAGGTTAACTGAAGGTTTAAATGTAATGAAATCTTTGTGGAGTTCCAGTGAATCAACTTTTCAGGGCAAATTATGGGATTTAGATAAGGTTTCAATGTCACCTCTGCCTCTTCAGAAACCGCATCCACCAATATGGTTCGGCGCACGTGCTGAATCAGCAATTTCGCGCGCGGTGCTCCATGGCGATGGATGGATGGGAGCAGGTTCTTCTTCATTCACTGAATTCAAAGAACAAGTTCAATTAGTAAGAATGATGTTGGAAAAACACGATCGTGATCCATCGACTTTCCCCATAAGTAAAAGAGTATATATCGCATTTGATGGCAAGCCTGAACGAGCTGAGGCCAAAATTCGTAACTGGTTTGGAGAGTATTATAAAAACCAAGATTTAGGGTCTAAGGTAAGTATCTGGGGGCCAGAAGGGATAGTGGTTGAACAGCTAGAGGAAATTGCTGATAGTGGAGCTGAAATGCTTCTTGTTTGCCCGGTATACGATTTTGAGAACCATCAGAAGGCTCTTACTGAAATATGGAACCTCGGATAATAAAAAAGATGTGTAAAAAATGCCAGTAATAGGTTTAAACATAGAAGAGAAGAATATTTACGCTTCAGGAAGAATCTTTGGTTCAGTGGGTAGATACGAAAAAATTACAGGCAAAGTTAAGTTTGCTGTTAACCCTACATTGGAAATTAATAAATCAATTATCGATTTAAAGTCGGCCAAATTAAATTCATCTGGGTTAGTTGAGTTCATATCAGATTTCAGCCTTTTGATTCCTGAGAACAAGGAGATGAGCAACCAAAGGTTAATAGTCGACGTAGTCAACAGAGGTCGACCTAGATTTGTTTCAACAATCAACTTAGCTGAAGCTGAACCTCCAGATTCCACAGAAATGCCTCCGGGGGACGGATATTTATTCAGAAATGGATACTCTGTTATTGCGATTGGATGGCAATGGGATGTTCTCAGAAATACAAACCTTTTAGGGCTTCAAGCTCCTGAGGCTGAAATTACAGGAGGTCCTGAAAAGGGACTTGCTATGGTTGAAATTAGACCCGATAAAGTTCAGTATTCACGTCTATTGGCAGATCGAGTGCATCAACCAAATCCAGCCGCTATAGAAAATGAATTAGCCAGTCTTTATGTCAGACATTGGGAAGACGATTCACCAAAATTAATTAATAGTGAAGAATGGGGATTCGGAACGATAGTTGAAGGTAAATTGACACCATCACGTGAACATGTTTTTTTAAAAGATGGGTTCCAACCAGGTTTGATTTATCATCTTGTCTACTCTCCAGAAAAATGTCCAGTTGTAGGAGTAGGGCTTCTTGCCGTAAGAGAGATCGCTAGCTTCCTTCGATTTCCAAATGCACTCAACCCAATGCCCAAAGGCTTCGATTGGGTTT